>NZ_JBWKYF010000099.1:0-18294 GCF_059423605.1 Variovorax sp. GW460-12-1-14-LB1 | reverse complement strand
GTTAGGGTTATCACGTGGGTCAGATTTAGATGGAAATCACACCGCCAACTGGGTCACTTCTAGATGGAAATCAACAGTGTGTTGTTGCACACGACTCGCACGGTCGTCGGCGTGACCGTGGTGGCCAGCGTGCCGTCGCAGGAGGTTGCGAACAACAAATAGCCGTTGACGGTGTCGCTGCCCTTGAGCACGGCGTGCTTGCCGGTGCGCGCCAGTGCCCAGACCTTGCGACCGCCCTTGAGGACGCCAGCTGTTTCCATCTCGTAGCCGCCGATCTCGGTGAGGTCGCGATAGAACTCGAGAACCGCGCGAGGTTGCACGACTTGGTAGCGGCTGCTGACGACCGACAGTGCGGCCTGGGTGTCGCTGCGGTAGAGCACCTTCTGCTCGGCGAAGGACTCCAGAATCTGGAGGGAATCACCCTCAGGTGGGGAGCCGCTGGCGCAAGTCACAGCCCCTTGGGTGATGAAGCGCACCGGCGTTTCCTGGATGCTCCAGTCCATGCCGGCTTGCTGAGCCCAGACCTCAAGGGGTTGCTTGGGTTGGAGGCGGTGGCCCAGGCGGTGCCAAGGTGTTTCGCCGACGTAAGCCATCTGTTCGATTTGGTGTGCCATGAAAGGTCTTTCTTGAATTTCGCGCACAGGTGAACCTTGGCCGAGGAGCTGCGAGAGCCCTGGCCATGACGACTTGTGCAAAAGAGGGAGGGGAAACGAAGAGCCGAGCGCCTCCAGGGCGCAAAGCGCGGAAAGGAACGACTGCGTATCAGTCGAAATCGGGGTCGTCAGGATCGATTTCGTGCGGGCTCGTCTCCGAGCCTGGGTTCACTGGTCGAAAGGGGGACGGTGTTACGGGTTCAGCCGAGGACCACGGCGAATCACTGGCTCCACGCTGCCCACTGAAGGTGTGACCGCACGCGGTACATCGGCAGTTGTTCAGGACCCGGTCATCCACGACACGGCCGAAGATGGCGCCGACCTCGGTGCCGAGGGCGCCACCGCCGAGAGCGCCAAGAACAACGCCAATGACGGTGCCGAGGCTACCGCCGACCGGTCCGGCAGCCATGCCGATGGTGAAGCCGGTGCGGGCGCCGCGCAGTGCACCAGCGATGCCACCGGCTGCACCGGCCAGACCGCCGAGCGTGCCACCGGTTCGTTGGGCCACGTCACGGGTTTCGATGCGGTTGGAGCCGCAGTTGGGACATTGAAAGTAGGACAAACTGAAGAAGCTCCTTTGCGGGTGGGTGAGTGGAAGAGAAGGAGCACCCAGACGACAAAAAGCCCAGCACGACCTTGCGGTCGGCTGGGCTTTTTGACAGTTTGGCTGGTTAGATTCGAAGAAAGTGAGACTTCGGTCGAGGATTGGGGGGAAATCAGCCCCATTGCACGCACGCAGCCGGCTAGACAGGCCAGATGGTCACTTCTTGTCAGTGCTCACCTAAGTCATATAGGTCTGAAAAATTCTGGATTCAAACTCGGTCGCTCGAAATCGGGAACTGAGCACCACTACCCAGAGCCAAAGCCTCAGATTTCCCCAAAACACACCTTGCCAGCACGGCTAACCGCCCTTTGTCGTGAGCAGACCCGGTCAGCATGGGACTACTGCGATCCAGCAAGCCATCATCCGTTCATCACGCTGAAGCCGCGCGGGCTTCCTAGCCGGCCAATTCCCGGCAGCGCGCGGCGTCCAGCGCATGGCCGCAGGCATGGAACTCCCGCGCCGCCGCGGCGAAGCCTTCGCGCGCGGCAGCGACACGGCCCGAGGCCCGTTCGATGTGGGCCTGTGCCTCGTGCAGCGACGCGTACCAGGCCGGCAGCTTCATCACCACGTTGGCCAGGTATTCGGATTGCTGTTGGTGGCTGGCCGCCAGGTCCAGTTCGTGCGCTCTCGCGGTCGCGATGGTGGCCGGGATGGCGAAGGTGATCCGGCAGCCGGGGCAGCTTTCCAGCGGGCCGCGCACGTTGGCCTCGGCCTCCTCCAGCACGCCCAGCGCGGCGTCGGGCTGCGTGGCCATCGCGATGCGGGTGCCGTAGATGCGGTCCAGCAAGTGGAAGCCGACGTCGGACTGGCGCGCGACGTCGAGCGCTTCGTCGAGCAGGCCGTGCGCCCGGTCCATCTGCCCGCGGTAGATCGCCAGTTCGGAGCGGCGCTGCAACGACAGCGCTTCGCCGGTCGCGCCGCCGATTGCGCGGTGCATGCGCCCGCCGGCCACCAGGTCCTGCTCGGCGGCGTCGAGCTGGCCGCTGAGCAGCCAGGCCTCGCCGCGCAGCGTGACCGCGAACGCGTGCCCACGCGCCGCGCCCAGCCGCTGCGCTTCCGTGGCCAACGCATCGGCGAAGGCGATGACCTCGGCGTACGGCCGCGAGCCATACAGGAAGCGCTGCGTGATGCACAGGTGGCCGTCGAACACGCGCACCGCCAGCTGCGGCAGGTGGCTCGTCTCCTTCAGGTCGGCCCACACGCTGCCGTGCAGGTCGCCGCGCGCGTGCGCCGCCGCGGCCTGCGACCAGGAGGCGATCACGAGCGTGCCTTCGTCGCCCGTCTCCAGGGCGATCCGACGCACTTCGGCCGAGCGGCGCGTGCCTTCGGCGGGGTCCCCGAAGCCCAGGGCCGCCGCGCCGCTGTAGGCCAACGCTTCGGCGAGGCGCCCCGCCACCGTGGTGGGGTGCACGTTCTTCAGATACTGCAGGGCACCGGGCGGGTCGCTCATCTTCACTTGCGCCAAGGCCCGCTTGGCGCGCAGTTCGTGGGACAACGCGTCTGGCGCGACGGCGGCGGCCGCATCGTAGGCGGCCAAGGTGCCGGGCCGGCCCAGCGCATCCAGGGACTCGGCACGCAGCGCCAGGGCTTCCGGCTGCGCCGCCCGGTGCGCGAGCAGCGGCTCGACGTGGCGCAACACGTCCTCGTAGGCACCGAGGCGGAAGGCCTGGCGCGCGGCCGCCAGCGCACACGGCATCGCCCGCTCGGCATCGCCCGCGGCAAGCCAGTGATGACCCACCAGGCCCGGTGCCGCACCGCCTTGCGCGAGCCGCGCTGCCACATCGCGATGCAGCAGCACACGCCGGTGCGGCGGGATGCCTTCGGCCAGCGCTTCGCGCACCAGTGCATGGCGGAAGCGGTAGCGGCCATCGGCGACCACCAGCACGCCTGCGGCCAGCGCCTGGTCGAGGCGCGCCAATGCGTCGTGGCCTTCATCGGTGGCCAGCGCCACGGCCGTGGCCACGTCGAAGTCCTCGGCCGACAGCGCCAACCGGCGCAAGGCCTCCGTCGTGCCGGGGTCCAGGTCGCACAGGCGTTCGGCCAGGGCCGACGACAGGCTGCGGGACATCACCGCCGCGGCGCCGTCTGAGGTAGCGGCACCGCGCGCGAGCTCGACCACGGCAAACGGCAGGCCTTCGGCACGACGCGCGATGGCGGTGGCGGTGGCGGTCGTCACCGGTGCGTCGGCCGAGCGGGTTGCGAGCAGCGCCGCTTCCTCCTCGGACAGCGGGCCCAGTTCAAGGGCCTCCAGCTGGCCGGCGCGCTGCAGGCGCGAGGTGTTCCGATCCAGCAGCGGCGGCAGCGCGTGCCGGCACGCGAGCAGCACGAACACCGGGGGGCCGCTGGCAGCCAACTGAGTCAGCGCCTGGGCGCTCGCGTCGTCCGCCGCGTGCGCATCGTCGACGATGAGCAGCACCGGCTTTTGCGCAGCGGTGGCCAGCAGCAGCCGGCGCACGGCGCCCACCATCTGGTGACGCCCGAGCGGCAGGGCCAGCGGCTTCACGTCGCCCGAGGCGGTCATCTGCGCCAGCACAGCCTGAGCGTGCGCACCGATGGCCTGCGCCGCGTCGGGCAGCTCGCCGAGCAAGGGCTCCACCAGGTCGGCCGCGATGCCGTAGGGCCGGGTCCAGTCGCCGGCCTGCAACGAGCGCACCTGCCAGCCCAGGCCCCGCGCTTCTTCGGCGACACGGCGGCAGAACGCGGTCTTGCCCATCCCCGCCGGCGCGCGCACCACCGCGCCCCCTGGCCGGCCCGCGAGGCTGGCGCGCAGCCACCCCAGGACACGCACCAGTTCCATGGCACGGCCGACGAAACGCGGCGCGGCGCCTTCCAGGCCCGCCACGCATTCGCGGTACAGCGCCTCGGCCGGCGGGCCGGGGCGCATGTCCAGGGTCTGCTGCAGATGGTCGCGCAGGTGGCCGTACCAGCGCAGCGCCGAAGAGCGTCGCCCGGCCGCCAGTTCCTCGCGCATCAGCTGCACATGGGCCGCCTCGTCGGTGGGGTCTTCGCGCACCAGCCGCTCCAGGTCGCCGGTCTGGCGCAGCAGCCGCAGGAACTTGTCGCGCAACCGCTGGCGCGGCGCCTCGGTCCAGGTTTCGTAGCGGGCGTCCGGCAAGAGGTCGCCACCGTAGAGCTGCGCGGCCGCCTTGCAGGCCTGCGGATCGCCGCTGCGCAGGGCCTCGTCCGCTGCGCGCTCGAACCGCTCGGCGTCGCATGCCACCGCCTGGTCGGGCAACAGGAAAACGCGGCCGCTTCGCAGCACCAGGGCGTCGGGCTGGCCGATGAACTGGCGCGCGTGGTGTGCGGCCTTGCGCAGGTTGGCGCTGCCCGCGTCGGGGTCCAGGTGCGGCCACAGGGCCTCCACCACCTGCTCGTTCGCCAGGCTGCGTCCGGGCTGCAATGCCAGCAGCTGCAGCAGCTCGGCGGCGCGCCGGGTCAGCGGCACTGGTGGAATCTGCGGGTCATCGCCGGCCACGCTCAGGTGGAACGGGCCCAGCAGCCGGATCGACACGGCATCGGACGACGGAGTCGGTGGGGGCGACATCGCGATTCCTTTCCCCCGGCACGGGCCGGGAACGTTTCAGGAACGCCAAGCGTGGAGCATCAGTATGCCGTCTATCGAATCTGGCGGGTGCAACGAATAGACGCATCACCCTCGCGCCCGCGGACCCTCAAGGAGTACCTCATGCATATCGCAAAAGACGAAGTCGACGTGAAGATGGAAATTCCCGGTGCCCTGATCCGGCAGCGTCTGGATTTCGGCGACGCGACCGGCTACAGCAAGATCAGCGGCGAGTACTTCACGCTGTCGGCGGGCGTCGACACGACGCCGCTCTTCCAGGGCCTGAACAACAACAACTCCTGCCAGTGCCCGCACTGGGGGTTCGTGCTCAAGGGCCAGATCACCACCACCGACGACGCCGGGGAGCAGGAGACCGTCCAAACCAACGACCTGTTCTATTGGCCGCCTGGCCACAACGTCAAGGTCGACGCCGACGCGGAGATCGTGATGTTCAGCCCGCAACACGAGCACACGCACGTGATCGACCACATGATCGAGAAGGTGAAGTCATGAACCCGAACAAGGCCCTCTGGGAAAAAGGCGACTTCACCCGCATCGCCGAGAGCATGCGCGAGAGCGGTGAAGACGTCGTGCGGCACGCGCACATCACGCCCGGCATGAAGGTGCTGGACCTCGGCTGCGGCGACGGCAACACCGCCATTCCGGCCGCGAAACTCGGCGCGCAGGTGCTGGGCGTGGACATCGCCGCCAACCTGGTCGCCGCGGGCAACCGGCGGGCGGCCCAGGCCGGGCTGTCGGCCAGCTGCCGGTTCGAGGAAGGGGACGCCTGCGAGCTGCGGCTGGAAAACAAGTCCTTCGACCTCGTCATCAGCATGTTCGGCGCCATGTTCGCGCCCAGGCCCTTCGACGTGGCACGGGAGATGGTGCGTGTCACGCGCCCGGGCGGCCGCATCCTCATGGGCAACTGGATCCCGAACGACCCCACGCTGGTGGCGCAGATCCTGAAGATCAGTTCGTCATATGCGCCCCCGCCGCCCGAGGGCTTCGTGAGCCCGATGGGCTGGGGCTCGACCCCGAACATCATCGAGCGCTTTGGCGCGGCAGGCGTCGCTTCGGAGGCCATCAGCTGGGAACGCGACAGCTACATCTTCGACTTCAAAGGCTCGGCGGCGGAATTCGTCGACACGTTCCGGCAGTTCTATGGCCCGACCATGAACGCCTTCGACGCGGCAGCCCAGGCGGGGCGCACCGACGAGCTGCGCACGGAGCTGGTGACGCTGTTCCAGAGCCAGAACCAGAGCCAGTACCCCAACACCTGCCTGATCGCCGCGACGTTCCTGCGGGTGACGGTAGAGGTGGGCTGATCTGCGGCGTTCCGTCGCCTTCTGCGGCCAGACCGGACCGCCGAAGAGGTCAAGGGAGACAAAGAAAAAAGCCCGGCAACGCAGGACGTTGTCGGGCTTTTTTGATTGGTGCCGCTTGTCGGAATCGAACTGACGACCTTCCGCTTACAAGGCGGGTGCTCTACCAATTGAGCTAAAGCGGCTGAAAGAAAGCAGTGCTGGCGACGATTCTAAGCGGCCGGCTTTGGGGCCGACCGCGTCGTCACTTGACGCGCTTGAGCGACGGCCGGGTGCCGCCACCGGCCGGCGGGCGCGGTGGCTCGTCGGTCGGGTCGGAAGGCGCCGAGCCGGCGTCGACCGTCTCGTCGCCCTCTTCGCCCGTCACCAGGTGGAACACCTTGCTGGCGTCGCCCTCGGTGCCGCGCGAGGCATCGCGCAGCGGCATGCGCGGCGCGCTGTTCGGCGAAGCCGCGGCCGAGGCGGCGTCGTCGCCATCGTCGGACGTGGTGGCGGCCGGCACAGGCGCCGGGAACGCCATGCCCTGGCCGTTCTCACGGGCGTAGATCGCGATCACACGGCCGACCGGCACGCTGATCTCGCGCGCCGTGCCGGCAAAGCGGGCCTTGAACTCGATGAAGTCGTTGCCCAGCTTCAGCGAGCTGGTCGCGTCGAAGCTGATGTTCAGCACGATCTCGCCGTTCTTCACGTACTCGCGCGGCACCTGGACGGTGTCGTCGACCAGCACCGCGACATAGGGCGTGAACCCGTTGTCGGTGCACCACTCGTACAGCGCCCGGATGAGGTAGGGGCGGGTGGAAGAGGACTCGAGCGCGTTGATCATGAAAGGCGGCGAAAAACGAAGGAAGCAAGCACGCAGCTTACTTACTTTCGCATGACCTTTTCGGAAGGCGTCAGTGCTTCGATGTAGGCCGGGCGCGAGAAGATGCGCTCGGCGTACTTCAGCAGCGGTGCCGCGTTCTTGCTGAGGTCGATGCCGTAGTAGTCGAGACGCCAGAGCAGCGGCGCGATGGCCACGTCGAGCATCGAGAAGTTGTCGCCCAGCATGTACTTGTTCTTGAGGAACACGGGTGCGAGCTGCGTGAGGCGGTCGCGGATGTGCGAGCGGGCCTTTTCGAGCGCCTTCTCGTTGCCCTTGGCGGTGCGGTTCTCGAGCGTGGCGACGTGCACGAACAGTTCCTTCTCGAAGTTGAGCAGGAACAGGCGCACGCGGGCACGGTCGACCGGGTCGCCGGGCATCAGTTGCGGGTGCGGGAAGCGCTCGTCGATGTACTCGTTGATGATGTTCGACTCGTACAGGATCAGGTCGCGCTCGACCAGGATCGGCACCTGGCCGTACGGATTCATCACGCTGATGTCTTCGGGCTTGTTGTAGAGATCGACGTCGCGGATCTCGAAGTCCATGCCCTTTTCGAACAACACGAAGCGGCAGCGGTGGGAGAAGGGGCAGGTCGTTCCTGAATACAAGACCATCATGGCGAGAGACTCCTAAAAATCAAAAAGAGTGGGTCGCCTGGGCAACCCACTCTGTGGGACCGGACGCACGAGGCGCCCGGTCGGCGTGAACGGAATTACTTGACGTCTTTCCAGTACGAGGCGTTCAGTCGCCATACGAAAACCACCGACATGGCCAGGAACAGCAGCACCCAGACGCCGATGCGCACGCGGGTGTTCTGTGCCGGCTCGGCCATCCACTGCAGGTAGCCGACGAGGTCGCCCACTGCGCTGTCGAACTGCACCGGGGTCAGCGTGCCGGGGGTCACTTGCTCCCACTTGCCCGTGAACACGTCGGTGGCATGACCGTGCTGCTCGACCTTGGCGTGCACCGGCAGGCGCTCGCCCTGCAGTTCCCACAGCGGGTTCGGCATGGCGACGCTCGGGAACAGCAGGTTGTTCCAGCCGGTGGCCTTGGTGTCGTCGCGGTAGAAGCTGCGCAGGAAGGTGTACAGGTAGTCGGGGCCCGTGCCGCCGTGGCCGGCGCGCGAACGTGCGACCAGCGTCAGGTCGGGCGGCGTGGTGCCGAACCATTCCTTGGCCTGGCGCGCGTCGATGTTGGCCTTCATGGTCTCGCCGACCTTGTCGGTCGTGAACAGAAGGTTGTCCTTGATCTGCTGCTCGCTGATGCCGATGTCCTGCAGGCGGTTGTAGCGCATGAAGGCGGCCGAGTGGCAGTTGAGGCAGTAGTTGACGAACAGCTTGGCGCCGTTCTGCAGGGCCGCCACGTCGGTGGTCTTGTTGGGCGACTTGTCCCACGCCAGACCGCCCGATTCGGCGGATGCGGCCGCGGAGAAGGTCAGGCCCAGTGCCAGACCCATGACAGCGAGCCAGCCGGAAATTCTTTTCTTCATCGTGTTTCTCTCAAGCTCTCTTGCACTTGCGCGCGCATCAATGGGCGGCGAAGACCACGCGCTCGGGCACGGTCTTGAATTCGCCCTTGCGGCTCCACCACGGCATCAGCAGGAAGAAGCCGAAGTAGAAGAGCGTGCCGATCTGCGAGATGGTCTGGGCGATGTCCAGGGCGAACGAGCCGATGACCAAGTTGCCCCAGACGCCGGGCGCCTGGATGCCGAGGTAACCCAGGATCAGGAACAGGAACACGAACACGCCGTAGACATACTTGTGCCAGCTCGGACGGTAGCGGATCGACTTGACTTCGCTGTGGTCGAGCCACGGCAGGAAGAACAGGATGATGACCGAGCCGCCCATGATGACCACGCCCCAGAACTTGGCGTCGAAGGTCTTGAGCAGGAAGATCACGACGGCAGCCACGACCACCGCGGCAACCTTGAGGCCCATGCCCGACTTGCCCTTGATGAAGTTCCAGACGGCGGCGGCCGCGATGATCAGCGCGAACACGTTGACCATGTCGTCGGTGGTGGCGCGCAGCATCGAATAGAACGGCGTGAAGTACCAGACCGGGGCGATGTGGTTCGGCGTCTTCAGCGAATCGGCCGGGATGAAGTTGTTGTACTCCAGGAAGTACCCACCGGCTTCAGGCGCGAAGAAGATCACGGCCGAGAAGATCGTGAGGAACACCACCACGCCGAAGATGTCGTGCACCGTGTAGTATGGGTGCGACGGGATGCCGTCGAGCGGATGACCGTCGGGACCGCGCTTGGCCTTGATCTCGATGCCGTCGGGGTTGTTCGAACCCACTTCGTGCAGCGCGATCAGATGAGCCACCACGAGGCCGAGCAGCACCAGCGGCACGGCGATGACGTGGAAGCTGAAGAAGCGGTTCAGCGTGGCGTCGCTCACGACGTAGTCGCCGCGGATCAGCAGGGCCAGGTCAGGACCGATGAAGGGGATGGCAGCGAACAGGTTCACGATCACCTGGGCGCCCCAGTAGGACATCTGACCCCAGGGCAGCAGGTAGCCCATGAAGGCTTCGGCCATCAGGCACAGGAAGATCGCGCAGCCGAACACCCAGATCAGCTCGCGCGGCTTGCGGTAGCTGCCGTACATGAGGCCGCGGAACATGTGCAGGTACACCACGATGAAGAACGCCGAGGCGCCCGTCGAGTGGATGTAGCGGATCAGCCAGCCCCAGGGCACGTCGCGCATGATGTACTCGACCGATGCGAACGCCTGGTTCGCGTCGGGCTTGTAGTGCATGACGAGGAAGATGCCGGTCACGATCTGGATCACGAGGACCAGCATCGCGAGCGAGCCGAAGATGTACCAGAAGTTGAAATTCTTCGGTGCGTAGTACTTGCCCCACTGGTCGTTCCAGAGCTTGGTCAGCGGGAAGCGGTTGTCGACCCAGTTGAGCAGCTTCTCGCCTGCGGGGGCGTTGGGGGAAACTTCGTGAAATTCAGCCATGTTCGTGGTCTCCCTCAGGCCTTCTTGCTGTCGTCGCCGATGAGCAGGCGCGTGTCGGACAGGTACATGTGCGGAGGCACAGGGAGGTTGTCAGGAGCGGGCTTGTTCTTGAAGACGCGACCGGCGAGGTCGAACGTGGAACCGTGGCAGGGGCAAAGGAAGCCGCCCTCCCAGTCGTTCGGCAGCGAGGGTTGCGGGCCGGCCTGCAGGCGGTCGACCGGCGAGCAGCCGAGGTGGGTGCAGATGCCGACCACAACCAGCACATCGGGCTTGATCGAACGATGGCCGTTCTGTGCGTACTTGGGCGTGAATTCGTCGGGGTGACGCTTGGAGAGCGGATCGGCGAGCTGGCCATCGAGCTTGGCGAGTTCGGCGACCTGGTCAGGGCTGCGCTTGAGGATCCAGACCGGCTTGCCACGCCATTCGACGGTGATCTTTTCGCCGACCTTCAGGGCCGAGATGTCCACTTCGACCGCGGCGCCCGCGGCCTTGGCCTTTTCGGACGGCTGGAATGTGCTCACAAAAGGGATTGCGGTGGCCACGCCGCCCGCTACGCCGGCACAGCTGGATGCGATCAACCACGTCCGCTTGCTTGTGTCGATCCGGGGCGAGCCGGAGGTCATGTCACTCATGGGGATCCTCTAAGTCTTCTTCGCTGGAGCAGGGGCTGACCTTTGCCACAGCAAGGTCAACCCGAGATTGTAGCGGGGCGCAAAAGGGTTTTTCAATGATTGCCGCGCGTGCGCACGACGCCGCAGCACGTGCGCGACAGCACGCGACCGCCCTCGACGCTCAGCTCAGCAGCCCGTACTGGGTCGCCTGCCGAACGGCTTGGGTGCGCGACTTGACGGCCAGCTTGCGGTAGATCCGCTTGGCGTGGAACTCGACCGTGTTGATCGAAAGGCAGATCGCTTCGGCAATCTGCCGATTGCTCCAGCCTTGCGCGATCAGGCGCAGCACATTGAGCTCCCGAGGTGACAGCAGCCCGGGAGCAGGCATCGGGGGCGAGACCGTGTCGCCGTCGCGCAATGCGGACTCGACACCCTCCGGTTTCGCGGACGCCGCAATCAGGCCGAGGACGCGACGCGCGACGCGTGCGTCCATCGGCGAACCGCCGCGCTCGATCGAGCGCAGCAAGAAAGAGAGTTCGGCATCGTCGGTGCTCGTCAGCAGGTAGCCGGAGGCTCCTGACGAGATCGCGGCCTCGACCAGCAGGCGGTCGTCGTCCTTCGACATGGCGATGGCGTCGATCTGCGGATAGGCACGCCGCAGGTGCGACAGGAGCGCGACACCGCCGTCATCAGTGAGGTGCATGTCGATCAGCACCAGGTCGTAGGGCAGCGCGGCCAGCAGACGGATCGCTTCCGCGTGCGTGGAGGCGATCACGACGCGGCGACCCGGGGCCAGATCGCAAAGAAGGCGTCGCATGCGGTCGGCCAGGGCCAGGTCGCTCTCAACAATCAGGGCACCGAAGAAGGCACAGCCCAAGGCGGCGTACCGGCCGGTGAGTGCCGGCGCCGAGTGTGCGCTGCTGGCGGACAGGTGATTCATCATGAGCAGACGCCTCCGATCACACCGTCGGCCACGGGCCCGCACACGCGCACACCCTCCTCTACCCCACCTTCAGACAATCGAACCACGCATATCCCCTTGTTGTGCCCCGCGGCCTACCTTGAATGTCAACTTTCGTTTCGGGGTACTGCAGGAACGATGCCTGGGAGTCGGCCCGGCGGCCCATCGCAACGATGGCTCGGTCAGTGCGTTGATTTCATTGAAAAAATGCGGCAGTAGCGACCGGGGCCTTGCCGCCGGAGCTGCGCGTCAGCCGCCGTCGTTACGGCCATCTTGGGCGGAACGTTACGTAGCATTGAGATACACATGTCCCCGTCACACTCACCCGCAACAATCGAGGCAATACGCGGTTACAAGGAAGCCGTGGCAAACGCCTCATCCTCCAGGCCAAATTAGTTGCGGCACACTTCTGATGCTGCTAACCTCAAGTCAAGAGCATAAAAACCCTTTGAGAGGATCACTGTGAAGACGAACAAACTGGTTGCTACCGTCGCCCTTGCCACCTTGGCAATCTCGTCGGCTTTTGCCCAAACGCAGGTTACCCCTGCGCCCGCAAGCAACAACACTCGCGCATTTGCACCAGGCCCCGCTGGCGCTCCGAGCGCAACCGCTGCTGGCCTTGGTGGCCTGACCCCCGCTCAGTGGGGCGCTGTTGGAGGCACCGGTGCTCTGATGCTGGCCCTCGGTAGCAGCAACAACGGCAACGGCGGCGGCGGCTTCTTCGTCCCCGGCACGGGCACCACCGGCACGGGCACCACCGGCACGCGTTAATGCTGGTTGCCCTCCTGAAAGGAGGGCATTCGCTGAAAAGTCCGCGCGTTGCTTCCGCCACGCGACTCTTAGAACGTTGCCTTTTGGCAACGTTTTTCTTGGGCGTTGGCGGTTGCTCCTCCGGAACTTCAGCCATGCTGGATTCAGCTCGCCTGCTGTATCGCGGCGAGTCTGCAGCAACCCAGCCCAATTTCAATCCCAGCTATCGGTACCTGCGGGCCACCGTCGATGGGCGCGTCCTGTATATGGTGCTCGGCTATATCGATCAGCGCGCCGAAGGGCCCGTCGAGGTTTGGTACAGCGGCACGGGCGAAGTCGTCCGACTTCTGAATGGTCAACTGGTCGGCACGACCGGGCTGTCCATCGACTGGCGCGACGTTCGACTTGCCAACCCACCCGCCTGGCAAGCCCACGCCGCCAACACCCCGCAGACCTACTCGCGCGAACGCGACCTGATGCCCGGCTATCGCTTCGGTATCCGCGACGACATCGCGCGCACATCGATCGCGCCGCCCACCGACAGCGCGCTCGCGGGCGCGCCCGCGAGCGCCTTGCGTTGGTATGAAGAGCGCAGCGTCTCCCGTCCTGCGGCAGCCGCCATTCCTCCCGCGCGCTTCGGCGTTTCATTTGCTTATGGTGCCCCTCAGGTCGTGTATTCGGAGCAATGTATTTCCCGCGACCTCTGCATGAGCTTCGAACAGTGGACACCCCCCGCACCAGCAGCCGCCACCGCGGCGCGCGCTGGTACATGAGCCCCCTCCTTCTGCGAGCCATCAGCCCCCCGCATTGGCCCCGTCGAACGGCCCTTGCCTGCGCGCTGATGGCAAGTCTCGGCGCCGCGGCGGAGCCATCACAGAACGCGGCGACCGTTGAACCTGCAAGCGATGCCGAAGTGCGACCCGGCGAACGACTGAGCACCTGGCTGCTGCGTCAACCAGAAGGCACTGCAACGCCCGGGCTGGCGTGGCGCGTACCGCAGGAACGGCTGGCCCAGCAGTTTCTGAAGAACACCCTGCTCGTGCGCCTCGAGGCGGCCAGCAGGCGCGCACCGCGTTCCGAGCAACTCGACCGACTGAAGCTCATCACGTGGCTGCAGAACCTGCCGGTCACCGGCCGCGTGGCACTGGGCATCGTGGACCCCCGCTGGCTGCAGGCACACCCGGATCAAGACCCGGTACTGTCGGCCGGCCAGCAACTCGTTGCGCCCTCCCCCCAATTGAAAACCATCGCGGTTGTCCGCCCCAATGGCGAGTTGTGCCACGTGGCGCACGAGGCCGGCCGGACCGCCTGGGACTACGTCATCGCCTGCGCGCCCGACAGCACCCACGACTGGGCATGGGTGGCACAACCCGACGGCCGGACGTCCCGCGTGGGCATCACCCCCTGGAACGGCCACCCCTCCGATGAGCCCGCACCTGGTGCGTGGATCTGGGCAGCGCCGCGCGGCATGACCGAACTGGTCAACGCATCGGAAGGCATCATCAAGTTCCTGGCGACCCAGGGCCCTTCGCCTCAGACAGCGGCGCTCGGCACCACCACTGCCGCGCTTGCAGCTGCCAAGCCGACCGCAACACTCAATACATCCATTCCGCCGTCAGTTCCGCCGGAGAGCGTCATCTCGGTGCGCCCCGATGCCTCGGCCCCGCAATACAAGGCGCCTCGCACAAGCAGCAACGACTGGGGCGAAACCGGCCTGCTCCAGACGCCAACGGCACGCATGGGCGAGGCCGGTGATTTCCGCACCTCGATCAGCCACGTGTCGCCCTATACGCGACTGAACGTGATGTTCCAGCCACTGGACTGGATGGAGGCGGGCTTTCGCTACACCTCCATCAGCAACCGCGCGTATGCCGCCAGCACCACTGGCCAGAGCAACAAGGACAAGAGCATCGACGTGAAACTGCGGCTGCTGCGCGAATCCGCGTATGCGCCTCAGGTTGCACTGGGCTTTCGCGACCTTGGCGGCACCGGCCTCTTTTCGGCCGAATACCTGGTCGCCAACAAGCGCTACGGCGATCTCGACTTCAGCCTTGGCATCGGCTGGGGATACCTGGGCAACAGCGGCAACATCCGCAACCCCTTGCTGGCACTGAGCAATCGCTTCAGAACGCGTACGGTGAGTTCCGCAACGGGCGGTGAAGCGAACTTCAAGGCTTTCTTCCGAGGTCCAGCCTCCTTGTTCGGCGGCGTCGAATGGCGCACGCCCTGGGATCCCCTGACCGTCAAGCTCGAGTACGAAGGCAACAACTACAAGAACGAGCCCCAGCAGAACAACCAGGTTCAGCGCTCACCCTTCAACATCGGACTGGAATATCGCTACTCACCCGGCGTGGCCTTCACCGCCGGCCTGGAGCGCGGCAACAAGGTGATGGTGGGCCTGACCCTGTCCACCAACATGGCGAGCATGCGGGCCAGCAAGCCCGCAGATCCGCCGCCGCCCCGCTTCACGCCGGAGGCTCCAGCCAATCCACCCGGATGGGCCTCCACCGCTGCGGAGATCCAGGCACGCACCGAATGGACCGTGCAGCGCATCGCGCCGCAAGGCGACAGCGCGCACGTCTGGATCACCGAAAGCCACACGGTGTACCGCGAGGCCCGCGTGCAGCAGGTCATTGCCGTCATGCATCGCGATGCCCCGGCGTCGATCAAACACTTCGTGCTTCATTACAACGAGCGCGGACTGGCACTGCACACGCAGGTTGTCGATCGCAGCGAGTGGGTGACAGCGCACTACCAAGCCCAGACGCCCGCCGAACTGCGCGCCACGGACCAGCGTGACTACGCCCCGCCGCGCGGCCGGGCCGAAGACGGGCTCTACGTGCCGGCATCGCCGCAGCGCACACCCACTGATACAACCGCCACCACGTCGTCCGGCGAGACGCCGGCCATGGCGCCATGGGAACGGCGCACGGAACGACTCACGTTCGGCCTGACCCCGAGCTTCTCGCAGATCCTCGGCGGCCCCGATGCCTTCCTGCTCTACCAACTCGGCGTCTCGGCCACTGCGGAGTACCGCTTCACACCCAGCACCTGGGTGAACGCCGCGCTGAACTGGCGCTTGCTCGACAACTTTGACAAGTTCACCTACACCGCGCCCAGCAACCTTCCCCGCGTGCGAACCTACCAGCGCGAGTACGCAACGACCAAGCGGTTGACGATGCCGGTGTTTCAGCTGACCCATGTGGGCCGACTGAACGAAGACCAGTACTACAGCGTCTACGGCGGCGCGCTCGAGTCGATGTTCGCCGGCGTGGGCGCCGAATGGCTTTACCGCCCATGGCGCAGCAAGTTTGCCTTCGGCATCGACATCAACCACGTACGCCAGCGCGACTTCGCGCAGGACCTCGGCCTGCGCGACTACAAGGTCAACACCGGCCACGCCACGCTCTACTGGGACACGGGCTGGAACGGGGTGCAGGCCAGGATCAGCGCAGGCCAATACTTGGCAGGCGATCGCGGTGTCACCCTCGACATCAGTCGCCGCTTCGACAACGGCGTGACGATCGGCGCGTGGGCCACCAAGACCAACGTGTCCGCCGCACAGTTCGGGGAAGGCAGCTTCGACAAGGGCATCTACGTTTCCATCCCCTTCGACGCGCTGCTGCCGCGCTCGAGCAAGTTCACTGCGAACTTTGCCTGGGCTCCGCTGATACGGGATGGTGGCGCCAAGCTGGGACGGATCAACCCACTGTTCGAGATGACGTCGATACGGGATCCGAAGGCTTTCAGCTTCTCACCGCCCGACGACAAGGCTCCGAAGGCGGGGGACAACATCCTCGACTTCAAGCGGGCGCAATAAGCGCCGCCGGCTGGAAACAAAAGAGCCCCCGATTTAGGGCTCTTGGTCTCAGCACCCCCGGTGAGTCGAGACGGGGAAAAATGAAGCAGGTCTATCGAATCAGATTGCCACGGCAATTTGATTCGGTGCGGATGGCTGGTTGGCCTCGCCCACCTGCGCAGCGCCGACTGCCGCTGCGATCGGCAGAGCACGGTCACGTACACGGTGACGCTCCATATGCACCCAATCCACCACCTCCGCATGAGGCCGGTAGCCGGGCAGCATCTGCGTCAGCGCCCGCTTCAGCATCGGCACATCGCTGCTTTCGAGTGCCGCATTCAGCGTCTCGAACTGGCGCCAGAGTTCGCTCCAAGGCAGGCAGGGATCGTGTGCCTTCATCACACGAGGATGCGTCGTAGGCATCGCGCTGTCACCAATCAGGAGCTCTTCGTAGAGCTTCTCGCCGGGCCGCAATCCGGTCACCTGGAGTTCGATATCGCCATCCGGCGAATGCTCGTCACGAACCGTACGCCCCGAAAGCTCCACCAGCCGACGAGCGAGGTCGATGATCCTCACCGGCTCACCCATGTCGAGCACGAAGACGTCACCGCCCTGCGCCATAGCGCCCGCTTGGATCACCAGCTGGGCGGCCTCGGGAATGGTCATGAAGTAGCGCGTGATGTCTGCATGCGTCAGCGTGATCGGACCACCCGCTTCGATCTGCTTGCGAAACAACGGCACCACCGAGCCACTGGAGCCGAGCACGTTGCCGAAGCGAACCATCGAGAAGCAAGTGCCTGAACTCTGCTGCGCCAGCCCTTGCAACGCCATTTCGGCGACGCGCTTGCTGGCCCCCATGATGTTCGTCGGCCGCACGGCCTTGTCGGTGCTGATCAGGACAAAGTTGGGAACCTTGCACTCCATCGCAATCCGCGCCGTCGTGAGCGTGCCCATCGCGTTGTTTCGCACCCCCTCCGCCGGGTTGTGCTCGACGAGCGGCACATGCTTGTACGCCGCCGCGTGATAGACCGTGTCAGGGCGCCAAGCGCGCATCACTTCACGCAGCCGTGCCGCATCGCATACCGAGGCGAGCAGTGGGACGACACGTACGTTCGGCGCCAATTGTTCCAGTTCTTGGTGGATGCCATAGAGCGCGTACTCGCTCAGCTCTACCAGCAGCAGCGTGGAGGGCGACAGTTGAACGATCTGCCGACACAGCTCACTGCCGATGGAGCCACCGGCCCCGGTGACCAACACCACCCGACCGCGGATGTGCTTGTGCAACAGGTCTGCCACCGGCTCGACTGGATCCCGCCCCAGCAAGTCTTCGATGTCGACTTCCACCAGGTCATTGACCTGGACCTTGCCATTGGCCAGATCGAGCAACCCCGGGAGCATGCGTACATGCAGATGCAATGGCAACAACTGGTTCAGAATTTCAACGCGGCGTCCACGACTGGCCGAAGGCATCGCCAACAACACGTCGGTGATGCCCCAGCTGGCAGCGTTGTTGCTGAGCCAATCCGAAGACTGAATGCGCAGACCATTGATCGTGTTGCCTTGGAGATGCAAGTCATCGTCAACGAAAGCGCGGACGACCATGTCCCGACTTTGAGCCAACGCCGCAGCCAGCTGCAAGCCCGCGCTACCGGCACCGTAGATCACAACTTGAGGCAGCTGCTTACGCTGCAGAGCGCTCATGTAGAGACCACCCAACCAATAGCGCGCAAACATGCGCGAGCCGGCGATGGCCAGGAACAAGAGCAACGGGACCAGCAGACCGACCGTGCGCGGCACCCCTCGCACACCGACCACCGAGAAGATCAACGCATAGCCAAGGCCAAAAAGCACGCACGCGCGCACGATAGCCATGACTGCAGCTGTACCTGCATAGCGAAAGATGGCTCGGTAGAGCCCGAAAACAACAAACAGGGGGAGCGCAAGGGCGACAGCAACCGCGACAGCCGACCACTGAACGCCGCGCGGCGTCATCCACTGCTCAAAGCGAAAGCTGAATGCCAACCAGACACACAGGATGCAGAGTATTGCATCGACCCCCAGAGCCAGCATGCGCTTCAGGGGGCGCGGCAAAGCAAGCAAGGGCGCGGCCAGACGATTGATCACACTGAAAACTCCTGCGGCGCTTGGGACGCACCGCACTGCAACAATTGTCCGTGAAGGGTACCCACCCCTCCCCCCCAATTCAGGGG
>NZ_JBWKYF010000098.1:0-18820 GCF_059423605.1 Variovorax sp. GW460-12-1-14-LB1 | reverse complement strand
ACCCCCGACTCCGCCCCCACCGACCTCATCCTGATCCGCCACGGCGAAACCGCCTGGAACCGCGAACTGCGCTTCCAGGGCCACGCGGACGTCCCGCTCAACGACATCGGCCACGAGCAGGCACGCCGCCTCGGCCTGCGGCTGGCGGGCGAGACGGCACAGCACCTCATCAGCAGCGACCTCATGCGTGCCCAGCAGACCGCGGCGCCCGCGGCGCAGCAGCTGGCGCTGCCGGTCGTCACCTCGGTGGCGCTGCGCGAGCAGCATTTCGGCGTGGTCGAGGGCATGCGGGCCGACGAGATCCAGAGCCAGCATCCGCGCGCCTGGGAAGAGTGGCTGGAGTTCCGCGAAGACCACGCCATGCCGCAGGGCGAGAGCGCGCGCGAGTTCCATGCGCGCGTGATCGGCGCGCTCGGCGCCGTCGCCGCCGCGCACCGCGGCCAGCGCCTGATCGTCGTCACGCACGGCGGCGTGCTCGACATGGTGTGGCGCACCGCGCGCGGCCTGAGCCTCAGCGGCCCGCGCCAGAGCGAGATCCCGAACGCGGGCTTCAACCGCATCCGCATCGCCGACCCGGCCGCGCCGGACGCCATCGAGATCGTCGAGTGGGCCGACACGCGCCACCTCGCCGACCTGCCGCCGCAGCCGACCTACGACCAGCGGCGGCACCTCAAGAAGGACTGATCTTCCGGATCAAGCCGGGCAGCTTCCCGGCTTCGGCGTGCGCAGCAGCGGCACGCCGGCGCCCACGCCCGTGGGCTGCCCGCCGTCCACCGCGAGGCGACCGTTCACCAGCACCGTGACCACGCCCTCGGACAGCAGCGTGGGCTGCGTGTAGGTGGCCTTGGCCGCGAAGCGCTTCGGATCGAACACCACCACGTCGGCGTGGTAGCCGGGGCGCAGGTGGCCGCGCTGCACCAGCCCCAGCGTGTCGGCCGTGAACGAGGTGCTGCTGCGGATGAACTGCGCCAGCGAGATCGCGCGCTCCTTCACCACGTACTGGTCGTACTTGCGCGCGAAGGTGCCGTAGGCGCGCGGATGGCCCAGCGACGAGTCGGACGAGGTCATGACCCAGGGCCGCTTCATGAAGGCGCGCACGTCGTCGTCGCTCATGTTGAACGAGGCGATCATCAGGTCGCCGTCGCGCAGCACGGCGATGGCGGCGTCGACCGGGTCGGCGTTCGAGGCCTTGGCCACGTCGGCCAGGGTCTTGCCCACGTACGTCGTGCTGCCGGCCGAGAACAGGATGGCCTCGGGCCCGCCGCGCAGGCGCAGGTTCTCGCGCATGTCCTTGCGCAGGCGCTCCTGCTGCGCCGCGTCGTCGAAGCGCTGCAGCGTCGCCGCGCGGCCGCCTTCGTTGGCCCAGGGCGGCAGCAGCGCGGCCGAGAAGCGCGTGCTCGACGCGGTCCAGGGGTAGTGGTCGGCCGTGATGTCCAGGCCCGCGGCGCGCGCCTTCTCGATGCGCCGGATGATGTCGCCGCTCTGGCCCTGCACCGCCACGCCCAGCGCCTTGATGTGCGCCACATGCACCGGCAGCTTGGCCTCGTGGCCGATGCGGATCACCTCGTCGATCGAGCCCTTGAGGCCGACGTTGTACATCGACTCGTCGCGGATGTGGCTGTCGTACAGGCCGCCGTGCGCGGCCGCCACCTTCGCGAGTTCGATGACCTCCTCGGTCTTCGAGAAATTCTGCGGTGGGTAGAACAGGCCCGTCGACAGCCCGAGCGCGCCGTCGCACATCGCGCGGCTCAGGTGCTGCTTCATCGTGTCCATCTGCGCGGGCGTGGGGGCGCGGTTGGCCTCGCCGAGCTGGCTGATGCGCAGCGGCCCGAAGCCCGCATACATCGCGACGTTGGTGCCGACCGGCACGGCGCGCAGCTTCTGCGTCTGCGCCGCGATGTCGTAGCCGCCGAAGCCGTCGTTGCCGATCACGGCCGTGGTCACGCCCTGCGTGAGGAAGGGAATGTTCAGGCGCTTGCGTGCGTCGCTCGAGAGCAGGTCGGCGTCGGCGTGCGTGTGGGCGTCGATGAAGCCGGGCGCCACCACGAGGCCGGTGGCGTCGATGGTGCGGCGCGCGCTGAACTGCGCTGGCATGGCGCGGCCCGCGAACACAATGCGGTCGCCCGCGATGCCGACGTCGCCGACCACGGGCGTGTCGCTGTCGCCCGTGTAGATGGTGCCGCCGCGCAGCAGCAGGTCGAGCGCGACGGGGGCTTCAGCGGCGGCGGTGTGGAAGGGCGAGGCGAGGGCCGCGAGAACGGCCAGCGTGACGAGGGAGCGCTGCATGGGCGAACGGGAGGAGAGCGGGAGGAGCGGCCAGTTTAGGAGCCGCTCCCGCGCGGCCGTTAATTCCTTTTGCGGCACGCCCCATGACCGGAAGGCATGGGTGGCGCCGCGCGCCGCTCAGCGCGCCGTGAGCTGCCCCAGCCCCAGCCGCGCGTAGACCGCGTCGGTCTGCCGCCGCAGCCGCAGCGATTCGGGCTGGCCGTTGAGCTGCTGCTGCAGCAGGCCTTGCGCGCCCGCGAGCGCGGACTCGGTGCCGGTGCGCACCAGCGCGTCGAGGTACAGCTGCTCGAACAGGTCGCGCTGCGCATGGCTGCCGCCGATCTCGATCATGCGCGGCAGCGCGACGCCCAGGCCCTCGACCGCACCCGCCACGTCGCCACGCGCATGGGCCACGAGGCCGCGTGCGGCCGGCACGCACACGCGCTGCCACGCGGCGCGCGTGGACGCCGGCGCCACGGGCGCGAAGGCCTCGATGTTGTGCAGCAGCACCTGCGCCTCGGGCCGGCCGGCGCGCGCCAGGCCGTAGAGGTACTGCAGGTCGAGAAAGGGCAGCACATGGTCGGCCTGGCGCTGCCGCAGGTGGTCGGCCACGTCGTCCCAGCGCGCACCGACGTCGATGCCCGCCAGCTCGAGCCGCGCGAGCAGCGACACGGCGCCGATCTGGTCCTGCGAATAGTCCTTCACCACGCCCCAGGCGTGCTCGTCGTACACCGCGAGCGCCTCGGCGTCGTGGCCCAGGTCGATGAGGAACAGCGCCACATGCCACCAGTTGTGCGTGACCATGAAGGAGTTGAGCCCGGTCCAGGTGTCGCTCACGCTTTGCATGAACGCCAGCCCCTCGGCCAGCCGGCCTTCGGTGAGCATCACGTGCGCCAGCGCATGGTGCGCCCAGGGCTCCTTGCGGCACAGGCCGATCGCGCGGCGCGCGCTGGCCTCGGCCTCGCGCAGCAGGTGGCACTGCTCGTAGCCGAAGGCCGCCATGCCGTGCACGTAGGGCACCTCGGCTGTGGCCGGCAGCGCCGCGAGCGCGAGCCGCAGCATGCCGGGGCAGTCGCCGGTGTTGAAGCAGTGGTACTGGCCCAGCTTCACCGACACCAGGTCGCGCGGATGCTCGCGCGCCTGCTCGGCATGCAGCGCGATGGCGCGCGCGATGTCGCCGTCGGCCCAGGCCTGGACGGCGGCGATGTAGCGCTGCTCGCGCGGCGTGGCGCGCGCCGCACCGGCGCGGGCCTTGTCGAGGAAGGGCTGCGCGTTGGCCGCGGCTTCGCGCGATTCGGCGAACAGGTGCAGCGTCGCGCAGTAGGCCTGCACGATCGGGCTGGCATCGTGTTCGGCCAGCGCCAGCAGGTTCACGGCGCGTGCCTCGGTCGAGAGAAAGCCCATGACGAAGTCGTCGACCAGCGCGAGGCTGGCGGCGTCGTCGAGCGTGAGCGGATTGCCGAGGCTGTCGGCGGCGAGCGGGGTTCCGTGGGAGGGCATGGCGGCATGGTGCCACGCCCCCGGCGTCTTTCAAGTCCCTGTGAGACGCCCTAGACACCCGCTTGCTGGTGGCGGTACTCCTGCGTCTGGCCGCCGTAGCCGTAGGCCGCGGCGCGCGCGTCGATCACGTGGATGTACGAGACCTCGTGCAGGTCGGGCCGCAGCCGGGCCATGGCCGCGTGCACCTCGCGCAGGTAGCGCGCCTTCTCGGCCTTGGTGTTGGTCTCGTCGGTCACGCTGATGTCCAGGTGGAAGGCCGACTTGCCGAGCTCGGCCAGCGACTTGCCGCCGATGAACCAGCTGTCGGCGGCGATGTACTGCACCGTGACGGCGATGACCGGCAATGCCTTGCCGAGCACGCTCTGCGTGAGTTCGGCGACCGTGTCGACGGTCTTGCGGGTGAGGGCGGCGTCAGGCTGGCCGGAGAGGTGGACGACGATGTGGGGCATGGTGGACTCCTTTTTGCGTTGAAGAACGGGTGGTCGATGGGGTGATTGTGGGATTCCTCTCGCCATCGGAAAAGCGGGAAGATATGATGGAATCCATCGGATCAGCGAATGGATAGGCAGGCACCATGCAAGGCTTCGACCTCGAACAGTTGCGCACCCTGGTGGCGGTGGCCGACGCCGGCAGCCTCACGGCCGCGGCGCCGCGTGTGTACCTGTCGCAGTCGTCGGTGAGCGAGCAGATCCGCAAGCTCGAGGAGCGCGCCGGCCAGTCGCTGCTGACCCGCAGCAAGGCCGGCGTGGCGCCCACCGAGGCGGGCCTGCGGCTGCTGGGGCATGCGCGGCGCATCCTCGCGCTGAGCGACGAGGCCTTTCGCGACCTGCGCGGCGAAACCTTGCAGGGCGAGCTGCGGCTGGCCGTGACCGACTACTTCCGCCCCGGCGACCTCACCCGCCTGCTGGGCCGGCTCGGCGAGCGCTATCCGCAGGTGCGGCTGCACGTGACCATCCTGAAGAGCGACGCGCTGCGCACCGCCTACGCGCACGGTGATTTCGACGTGGGGCTGGCGATGAACATCGCGGGGGCCAATGCAGCAGCAAGCGGCAGCAGTGCCGTGCTGCGGCGCGAATCGCTGGCGTGGCTCGGTGCGGCCGGCCTGCGTGTGGTGCGCGGCGAGCCGGTGCGGCTGCTGGCGCTGCCCGACACCTGCTCGCTGCACCAGTTCACCGTGTCCCTGCTGCGCCGCCGCCGCGTGCCCTACGTGCTGGCGCACGTGGCGTCAGGCGTGGCGGGCCTGCAGTCGGCCCTGGCCGCGGGCCTGGGCGTGGCCTGCCTCAACGAATCGGCGATCGGCGAGGGCATCGCGCGGCTCGCACCGCCCCACGGGCTGCCGGCGCTGCCGCGCGTGGCGTTCCAGTGGCTGCCCGCGCGACGGGGCGAGACCGCGTTCGTGACGCGGGCGCGGGAGATGCTGTCGTTGCAGCTGGCCTGAAGGTCGCGCTCAGAGCTGCGGCCAGGGCCGCTGCACTTCCCGGATCTGCTCGAACGCACGCGCCACGCGCAGCACGCCGAGGTCGTCGAAGCGCTGCCCCGCGATCTGCAGCCCGATCGGCAAACCGCCGGCCGAGTACCCGCAGTTCACCGACGCCGCCGGCTGCTCCGACATGTTGAACGGCACCGTGAAGCCGATGTGCTCCAGCGGCCGCAGCGGGTCGTTGGTGGGCGAGGGCGCCTCGGCCGCCGCCGGCATGTTGGGCGACACCGGCGAGATCACGTAGTCGAAGCGGGCGCAGGCGTTCACCGTGGTGACGCGCGTCGCGTGGAACTGGCTGAAGCTGCGGAACACATGCTCGCCGCTGAACTCGGCGGCGCTCTCCGCCCATTCGCGGATGTAGGGCAGCACCTTGGCGCGCTGGTCGGGGCGCAGGGCCTTCAGGTCCACGAGCGAGCGCATGCGCCACAGGTGGTCCATGCCGTCGAGCAGGGCCTGCGACATGAAGGGCTGCATGGGCTCGACCGTGGCGCCGGCCTTCTCGAACAGGCGAGCCGCCTGCTCGACCGCGGCCTGGATCTCGGGTTCGACCGCGAGGCCGCAGCCGGCGTCCAGCAGCAGCCCGATGCGCAGGCCGCGCAGGTGGTCGGGCGCGACGTCGAAGGCGGCCCAGTCGATGTCCTGCGCGGGCAGGCTCATGCTGTCGCGCGCGTCCGGCCGGGCCAGCGCCTGCATCATGAGCGCGGCGTCACCGACGGTGCGCGTCATGGGGCCGGCGGCGCGGCCCATGTAGGGCGGGTCGATCGGGATGCGTCCCAGGCTGGGCTTGAGCGTGAAGATGCCGCACCAGCTGGCGGGCAGTCGCAGCGAGCCGCCGATGTCGGTGCCCAGGTGCAGCGGGCCGTAGCCCGCGGCCGCGGCGGCACCGGCGCCGGCACTGGAACCGCCCGGCGTGCGGCTCAGGTCCCAGGGGTTGCGCGCCAGCGTGTGAAAGCTCGACAGCCCCGACGACAGCATGCCGTAGTCGGGCATGGTGGTCTTGCTGACGACGACGGCGCCGGCCTCCTTCAGGCGTGCGGCCGGCGGGGCGTCGGCCGCCGCGGGCATGAGGTCGACGGCGGCGGTGCCCGCGGGCAGCGGGTCGCCGCGCGTGGCGATGTTTTCCTTGATCGTGGTCGGCACGCCGTCGAGCGGACCGCGCGCGTCGCCGCGCTGCCAGCGCTGCTCCGAGGCGCGCGCCTGCTCCAGCGCGGCCTCGGGCCGGAACAGCCACGTGGCCTGCAGCCGGGGCTCGCAGTGCTCGATGCGCGCGATGACGGCGCGCGTCACCTCGACCGGCGACAGGCGCTTCTCGCGGTAGGCCGCAGACAGCTCCTGCGCCGACAGGTCGCTCAACGAAGGCAGGGAAGGGTCAGGCACTGCGGGGCTCATCCCCACGACAGGGCCGACAGGTCGTTCACGAAGATCGGGTTCTCCTTCCAGAGGCCCTTGACGTTCTTCTTGGCCACGGTCGGGAACTGCGGCTGGTAGAGGAAGCCGTTGGCCGCGTCGGTGGCCAGCAGCTTCTGCGCCTCGCCCAGCAGCTTGTTGCGCTCGGCCGCGTTGCCGGTGGACTTGATCTTGTCGAACAGCGTGTCGAAGGCCTTCGACTGGTAGCCCCAGTAGTAGTCGGGCTTGGCGTAGTTGCCCAGGTCGAAGGGCTCGACGTGCGAAATGATCGACAGGTCGTAGTCCTTGTTGCCGTAGGTCCCGCTGAGCCACTGCGCCCACTCGACGTTCTGGATCTTCACGTTGATGCCGATCTTGGCGAGCTGGGCCACGATGACTTCGCCGCCCTGGCGCGCGTACGGCGGCGGGGGCAGGGTCATGCGCAGTTCGAGCGGGGTCTTCACGCCGGCCTCGGCCAGCAGCTTCTTGGCCTTCTCGATGTCGAAGGGGTTGATGCCCGTGGTGTCGATGTAGCCCGCGGCACCCGGCACGTAGTGGCTGCCGATCGGCACGCCCAGGCCGTCGGCCGCACCCTCGATGAAGGCCTTGCGGTCGATCGCCGCGAGGATCGCGCGGCGCACGCGCACGTCGTCCAGGGGCTTCTTCTTGTTGTTGATCGAGAGGATGGTCTTGGCGCGCGAACCGGCCAGGATGGTCTGGAACTGCGGGTTGTTGCGGAACTGCGGCACGGCGCGCGTGCCGATGCGCGTGAACACGTCCACGTCGCCCGAGAGCACGGCGGCGGCCTGCGCGGCGGTGTCCGAAATGAAGCGGAAGGTGACCTTGTTGATCTTCGCGACGGCGGGCGCACGGAAGCCCTCCCACTTGCTCAGCGTGATCGACGAGCCCTTGGCCCAGTTGTCCAGCTTGTAGGGACCGGTGCCGATCGGCTTGGTGGCGTTGCCTTCGGCGCTCTTGGGCTCGACGATGGCGGCCGTGGCCTGGCCCAGCACGAAGGGCAGGTCGGGGTCGATCTCCTTGTTGATGACCACGACCGTGTGTTCGTCGACCACCTGCGTGGCGAGGTTGGCGAAGGTGCGCTTGTCCTTGTTGGTGCTCTTTTCGCCGCCGGCGCGGTCGAACGCGAACTTGACGGTGGACGCGTTGAAGGGCTCGCCGTTCTGGAACTTCACGCCCTTGCGCAGCTTGAAGGTGTAGGTCTTCAGGTCGGGCGAGATTTCCCAGCTCTCGGCCAGCAGCGGCGTGACGCTGCCGTCGACGTTGATCTTGGTCAGCGTTTCCAGGATGTTGTACTGCACGACCTCGGCGATGGCGGCGGCGGCACCGGTGGTCGGGTCCAGGCCCGGCGGCTCCAGGGCCATGCCGATCACGATGGCGTCCTTGCGGCCCTGCGCCATGCCGGCCAGCGGGGTGGCCAGGGCGACGGTGGCGCCGGCGGTGGTAAGGAGCGTGCGACGGTTCAACATACGGGGTGATCTCCGGAAAACGGTCAGTGTCGAATGACTGCTTCGGCGCGCACCGTGCCCCAGGGGGAAGCGCAGCGCCACGAAAGAAAGACACACAGCACGAAAGATGCCACGTGCAGCGGATCATTCTCTCGCAGCAGGCCCTCCGGTGCGCGCCGGCGCGGGCGGTTTTTCCTCGGGACGTTCCCGGATGGGCGAGCGATCTTGCGCGAAGCCAACGGCTTGCGCCACCAGATGCTCATGACCGATCTGTCCGAGGCCGTGCCCCCGCGACTTCAGGCCGCGCGCAGCGTGTCGCCGGGCGGCGTGTGCAGCACCGCCGACAGCAGGGTGCGGGTGTACGGATGCTGCGCGTGATGGAACAGCTCGGCCGGCGGCCCCTGCTCCACGATCTGGCCCTTGAACACCACGCACACCTCGTCGCACAGGTGGTTGACCACCGCGAGGTCGTGGCTGATGAGCAGGTAGCTGATGCCGAACTGCTGCTGCAGGTCCTGCATGAGGTTGAGCACCTGGGCCTGCACGGACACGTCGAGTGCGCTCACGGGCTCGTCGGCGACGATGAGCTTGGGGCGCGTGATGAGCGCGCGTGCGATCGCGATGCGCTGGCGCTGGCCGCCGGAGAATTCGTGCGGGTACTTGTCGAGGTCGGTGGTGCGCAAGCCGACGGCCGCGAGGGCTTCGGCGGCGCGCTCGCGCTGCTCGGCGCGGCGCGTTTCGGCCAGCGCTTCGAGCGGCTCGGCGACGATGCGTGCGACGGTCTGGCGCGGGTCGAGTGAACCATACGGGTCCTGGAACACCATCTGGAAGTCGCGACGCGCGGTGCGCAGCTCGGCCTTCGACAGCGTGTGCAGGTTGCGGCCTTCGAGCGCGACGCTGCCCGAGGTCGGCGTGTCCAATGCCATTACAAGGCGCGCGATGGTCGACTTGCCCGAGCCCGATTCGCCGACGATGCCCACGCTCTTGCCGGCCTGCACGCTGAAGCTCACGCCATTGAGGGCCTTCACGGTGGGCGGCGGGCCGAAGAGCTTTTCGCGCGGCAAGGCGTAGTGCCGCACGAGGTCGGTCACCTGCAGCAGCGGGGTCGATGGATTCATGGCGCAACAGCCTGCGCGGCTGCAATTTCTTCGAGACGCATGCAGCGCACCGCGTGGTCCGGCGGCAGCACCGTGGCGGACGGCCGCGTGGTGTGGCAGGCATCGACCGTGTACGCGCAGCGGCCCGCGAACGGGCAGCCCGGCGGCAGGTCGACCAGCTCGGGCACGCTGCCGCGGATGGTCGCCAGGCGCAGGCCGCGCGGCGCACCGATGGCGGGGCGCGCGGCGAACAGGCCTTGCGTGTAGGGGTGGGCGCGCTTGGCGAACACGGCGTCGGTGGGGCCGCTCTCGACCACGCTGCCGCCGTACATCACGAGCATCTTCGAGACCGTCTGCGAGATCACGCCGAGGTCGTGCGAGATCAGGATGAGCGCCATGCCGCGCTCGGCCACGAGGCCCTGGATGAGTTCCAGGATCTGCTTCTGGATCGTCACGTCGAGCGCGGTGGTGGGCTCGTCGGCGATCAGCAGGTCGGGGCCGCAGGCCAGCGCCATCGCGATGCCGATGCGCTGGCGCTGCCCGCCCGAGAACTGGTGCGGGTAGGCATCGAGGCGCGAGGCCGCATCGGGAATGCCGACGCGGTCGAGCAGCGCGAGCACTTCCTTGCGCGCCTCGGCCTTCGACAGGTCGCGGTGCAGCCGCAGCGGCTCGCCGACCTGGCGCGCGATGGTGTGCACCGGATTCAGCGCCGTCATCGGCTCCTGGAAGATCATGCCGATGCGGTTGCCGCGGATCTGGCACATGTCCTTTTCGTCGCGCCCGACCAGCTCGGTGCCGTCGAAGCGGATGCTGCCCGTGACCTTCGCGGTCGCGGGCAGCAGGCCCATGAGCGACATCACGGTGATCGACTTGCCGCAGCCCGACTCGCCGACGATGCCCAGCGTTTCGCCGCGCTCCAGCGAGAAGGAAATGCCGCGCACGGCTTCGGCCGGGCCGCGTTGCGTCTGCAGGCCGATGTGGAGGTCGTTGACTTCGAGAAGTGCCATGGCGTGCTTGCTTACCTCGCGCGCGCCAGGCGCGGATCGAGCAGGTCGCGCAGGCCGTCGCCCATCAGGTTGAGGCCCAGCACCGCCAAGGCGATGGCCATGCCGGGGAACACCGCGAGCAGCGGCTGCTGGAACATGAGGGTCTGGGCTTCGCTGAGCATGCGGCCCCAGGAGGGCTGCGGCGGCTGCGTGCCGAGGCCGAGGTAGGAGAGGGCGGCTTCGGCCAGGATCGCGATGGCGAAGCGGATGGTGATCTGCACGATCAGCACGGCGGAGATGTTCGGCAGCACGTGCTGCATGGTGATCGCAAAGCTGCCCTTGCCGCAGGCGCGTGCGGCGGCCACGTACTCGCGCGACCAGATGGCGTTGGCCGAGGCGCGCGTGATGCGCGCGAAGGTCGGGATGTTGTAGATGCCGATCGCGATGATGGCGTTGACGATGCCGGCGCCGAACACGGCCGTCATCATGATGGCCGAGAGGATGGCGGGGAAGGCGAGCGTGAAGTCCGACAGGCGCATCACCGCTTCCTCGACCCAGCCGCGCCTCGCCGCAGCGAGCAGGCCCAGCGCGGTGCCGACCACGAGGCCGATGCCCACGGCGATCACGCCGACGAGGATGGAGGCGCGTGCGCCCACCAGCAGCAGCGAGGCCACGTCGCGCCCGAAGGCGTCGGTGCCGAGCCAGTGCGTGGCCGAAGGGCCCTGCATCTTGTTCGCCATGTCCATCGCGTAGGGCGACCACGGCGTCCAGACCAGGGAGAGCACGGCAGCGATCAGCAGCAGCAGGCTTAGCACGCCGCCGATCGCGAAGCTGCGGTGGTGCAGGGCGCGGCGCCAGAAGCCCGGCACCTTGAGCGCGACGGCGCTGGGAACGGTGGTCGTGCTCATACGTCGCTCGCCTTGATGCGCGGGTCGATGACGGCATACAGCACATCGACCACGAAGTTCACGATGACGACCATGGCCGCGAGCAGCATCACGCAGTTGCGCACCACGATCAGGTCGCGGTTGCTGATGGCCTGGAAGATCAGCCGGCCCAGCCCGGGCAGGTAGAACACGTTCTCCACCACGATGGTGCCGGCCAGCAGCTCGGAGAACTGCATGCCCATGACGGTGATGACGGGGATCATCGCGTTGCGCAGCACATGGGTCCACAGCACCATGCGCTGCGACACGCCCTTGGCGCGCGCGGTGCGCACGAAGTCTTCGCGCATCACCTCGAGCACGGCCGAGCGCGTGATGCGCGCGAGGATCGCGGCCTGCACCACTGCGAGCGACAGCGCCGGCAGCAGCAGCGATTTCAACCCCGCGAAGATGCCTTCACCCCAGCCCTCGAAGCCGCCCGCGGAGAACCACTGCAGTTGCACCGAGAACACGAGGATCAGCAGGATCGCGAACCAGAAGTTGGGGATGGCGATACCGACCTGCGCCATGCCCATGAGGCCGACGTCGCCGAGCTTGTTGTGGCGCGCCGCAGCCGTCACGCCCACGAGCAGGGCGATGACGACAGTCAGGGCCATCGCCATCACGGCCAGCGGCACGGTGAGGGCCAGGCGCTCCAGGATCAGGTCGATGACGGGCGAGCTGTAGGCGTAGCTGTCGCCGAGGTTGCCGGTGAGCAGGCCGCCGATCCAGTGCCAGTAGCGCGTCCACGCGGGCTGGTCCAGGCCGAGCTTGGTGGCCAGGGCGGCAACGGCGTCGGGCGAGGCGTCGGGGCCCATGAGCATCTGCGCGGCATTGCCGGGCAGGATCTCGAGGACCAGGAAAACGATGACCGAGGCGCCGATCAGGGTGCCGATCAGCGTGGCGATGCGCTTGAATAGAAACAGACTCATGGGGCGGGCCGCAGCATAACTGACTGGTGCAACAACCGTGCCCTGGCTGTGAACTTTGTCGCTCCTCGCTGGACCGCCCTGACGCTGGCGGGGGCTCCGCAAGGCCTGTGGCGGGGCATTCGCCCGGTCCGCCGATAATCGGGGGATGGCCCTCATGATCACCGACGAATGCATCAACTGCGATGTCTGCGAGCCCGAGTGCCCGAACGATGCGATCTACATGGGCGCCGAGTTCTACGAGATCGATCCGCACAAGTGCACCGAGTGCGTCGGCCACTTCGACGAGCCGCAGTGCGTGCAGATCTGCCCGGTGGCCTGCATCCCGGTGAACCCCGACCATGTGGAGACCCGCGAGACGCTGATGCAGAAGTACGTGCGCCTCACGGCGGACAAGGCGGCAGCGCCAGCTTCGGATGCCGCCTCGCCGTCGTCGTCAGCCGGCGCCCTCTGAGCCGGGCTTCTTCTTCTTTTTCTTCTTGCCTGTGTCCTTCGGCGCCTCGTCGCCGGTCGAAGGACTGTTGAAGCGCGCGCTCGTCGGGCGGGGCTCGGCCGTGTGCTTGCGCTGACGGGCCTGGGCGGCCTGTTCGGCGGGCGTGAGCGGTTGCGCGCCCGAGGCGAAGCGCCCCGCATCGAAGGTCGTGGGACTGCGCCGGCCGAGCGCTTCCCGCTCCTGCGACTCCCGGTTGCGTGCCAGCCGACCCGCGCTGTGTTCGTTGCGGCGCGTGGCGTCTTCCGACGCCCTGCGGTCCGCATCGCTGCGCCGGTCGTCCACCTTCACGGTCCGCCCGCCTTCGCACGGCTGGTCGGAGTAGGTGTTGCCGCATCGCCAGGTCTTGGCTGAAGCGCCCATGGATACGGTGGCCAGTGCTATTGAAAACATAGCGATTGCCGCTGTTCCTGCGGTCTTCTTGTTCTTCGTCGTCGTTCTTCTTTTTCTCATTTTTTGTTTGCTCTCCCTCCCTGCACTCCCGTGGCCGGCTAGGTGGCGGCAGGCGTCGTGCCTCCGTCGCCGGGCTCCCGCCTCGGCGGCTTGGGCCGCGGCGGTTTGCTCGTGTGAATCATCAGCGTGGCTTTTTCCATCTCGCCGGCCACCAGCGCGGGGGCGGCATGCAGAGTGCGCACGATGGCGTCTTCGATCGCTTCGCGCTGCTCCTTGAGCGGCTTCTTGAGCACCCAGTTGACGACCTCCGACTTCACGCCGGGATGGCCGATGCCCAGGCGCAGGCGCCAGTAGTCGCCGGTGCCGAGTTGCGCGTGGATGTCGCGCAGGCCGTTGTGGCCCGCATGGCTGCCGCCGAACTTGAGCTTGGCCTGGCCGGGCACCACGTCGAGTTCGTCGTGCACCACGAGGATTTCCTCGGGCGCGATCTTGAAGAAGCGCGCCAGCGCGGCCACCGACTTGCCCGACAGGTTCATGAAGGTCTGCGGCTCCAGCAGCCAGATGCTCTGGCCGCCGATGTTCGCGCGCGCCGCGAGGCCGTGGTAGCCGCGCTCGGGCACGAGGTTGAGCTTCCAGTCGCGCGCGAGGGCGTCGATCCACCAGAAGCCGGCGTTGTGGCGCGTGGCTTCGTACTCAGGGCCCGGGTTTCCGAGGCCGACAAACAGCTTGATCATGGCGGGAATTATCTCGCCGCCCCCCAAAGCAAAAGGCCCGCACGAGGCGGGCCTTCTGTTCGCGGACGGAAAGAAAGAGGATTACTTCTTCTTGGCCGTCTTGGCGGCGGGCTTGCCAGCGGCAGCAGCAGCGCCTTCGGCAGCAGCGCCTTCGGCGGCCGGTGCGGGCTCTTCCGAGACCAGCGGCGGCACGGCCGACACGATGACCGGGTTGGTCTTGCCGTGGCTCACGAACTTCACGCCCTTGGGCAGCTTGATGTCGTTGACGTGCAGCGTGGCGTTCTTCTTGAGGCCCGAGAGGTCGATCTCGATGAATTCAGGCAGATCGCTGGGCAGGCAGTTGATTTCCAGCTCGGTCATCACGTGGTTCACGAGGTTGTGATCCAGCTTGACGGCGTCGGACTCTTCTTCACCCTTGAAGTGAAGCGGCACCTTCATGTTCATGCGGGTCTTGGCATCGACGCGTTGGAAGTCGATGTGTTGCACCAGCTGGCGGAACGGGTGGTATTGCACGTCGCGCAGCAGCACCTTGGTGACGGCGCCGGCGAGGTCCATTTCGAGGATCGACGAGTGGAAGGCTTCCTTCTTCAGGGCGTGCCACAGCGCGTTGTGATCGATTTCGATCAGTTGCGGCTGGGTGTCACCACCGTAGACGATGCCCGGGGTCTTGCCCGTGATGCGGAGACGGCGGCTCGCACCCGTGCCCTGCTTTGCGCGCTCATAAGCGACGAATTTCATAACTAGCTCCTGTGAGAGTCCACCGCGACCAGTGCGACTCCGGTTCAAAAAGGCCTCCGGAGGAGGCCTGCTTTTTCGCTCTCAGCTCAGAACAGGTTGTCCTGGTCCGAGAACAAACTCATCACCGACTCGCCCTTGGCAATGCGCTGGATCGTTTCGGCGATCAGCGGTGCCACGGAGAGCTGGCGGATCTTTCCGCACGCGACGGCCGCGTCGGAAAGAGGGATGGTGTTGGTGACGACCACTTCGTCCAGGGCCGTGCCCTTGGAGAGGCGCTCGATGGCCGGGCCCGAGAAGATCGGGTGCGTGCAATAGGCGTACACGCTCTTGGCGCCGCGCTCCTTCAGCACTTCGGCCGCTTTGACCAGCGTGCCAGCCGTGTCGATCATGTCGTCCATGATCACGCAGTTGCGGCCGTCGATCTCGCCGATCACGTTCATGACTTCGCTGACGTTGGCCTTCGGGCGGCGCTTGTCGATGATGGCGAGGTCGCAGTTCAGTTGCTTGGCCAGCGCACGGGCGCGCACAACGCCGCCGACGTCGGGCGAGACCACGATCAGGTCTTCGTAGTTCTTCTGGCGTAGGTCGCCCAGCAGCACGGGCGAGGCGTAGATGTTGTCGACCGGAATGTCGAAGAAGCCCTGGATCTGGTCGGCGTGCAGGTCCATGGTGAGCACGCGCTCGACGCCCACGGTTTCCAGCAGGTTGGCGACCACCTTGGCCGAGATCGGCACGCGGCTCGAGCGCGGGCGGCGGTCCTGGCGGGCGTAGCCGAAGTAGGGAATCACGGCGCTGATCCGCTCGGCCGAAGCGCGCTTGAGCGCGTCGACCATGATCAGCAGTTCCATCAGGTTTTCGTTGGTCGGCGCGCAGGTCGACTGCACCACGAACACGTCGCGGGCACGGACGTTCTGGTTGATCTCGACGGTGACTTCGCCGTCGGAGAAGCGACCGACGCGTGCGGCGCCCAGCGAGGTGCCGAGGTTGTGCGCGATTTCTGCAGCAAGGCCGGGATTGGCGTTGCCGGTGAAAACCAAGAAATCAGGGTGATTGGCCTGCATGAGCGCGTCCGGGCAGTGCAAATGGGCTTGCGGGAAAGCCGCCAAAGGTTTCGAGTCGTGGCGGCCTGTGTGGGCCGCCGATTATTGCAGCCGGTGGACTGCAAAAGAAGCACTGCGGCCATCAGGCCGCAGTTTGAGAGATTTGGCAGGGGAGAAAGGATTCGAACCTTTGCATGCTGGAATCAAAATCCAGTGCCTTAACCAGCTTGGCGACTCCCCTACACAGGTTGATGGTTTGCACCACCCACCGATATATGTCGCATCGAACCGCAGAGCGTTCCGATTATCTCTTCAGGCTGCCCATCCCCAGAGTGGATGAACTGCCAGATTGTCGCATTGTCGAACCTGCCATCCCCGGGGGGCTTCGAGCAGTTCCGCTTCCTGCGGCAATTGCGGCATCTTCGCGAACACCGAACTTCCGGAGCCGGTCATCCGGGCCTTCAAACCTTGCAGTCCGAGCCATTCGATGGCGTCGGTGACTGCGGGGCAAAGCCGTTGGGCAACCGGCTGCAGGTCGTTGTGACCGAAGTTGTAAACCCCGTTGCCGAGGTTTGTGGCTTCTAGCTGTTCGCTATCTGCAGCAAAGCCTGAGATTATAGCAACAGGAGTTGCCCGTTCCAAATCATCCGCAGAAAAAATTAATCGGGTATCGAGTCCCTCGGGTGGCTTGGCCACCACGAAGCGTGCCGGCGGCAGGTTCACGGGGGTGATTTCCTCGCCGATGCCCTCGACCCAGGCGTTGCGCCCGCCGAGGAAGAAAGGCACGTCCGCGCCCAGCTTCAACCCGATCTGCGCCAGGCGCGACAGCGGCAGGTTCAGGTTCCAGAGGCGGTTGAGTGCGAGCAGACAGGTGGCCGCGTCCGACGACCCTCCGCCCATGCCCGCCTGCGCCGGCACGTGCTTGGCGATGCCGATGTGCGCGCCCTGGCCGGGCGCGGCATGCGCCTGCAGCGCGCGGGCGGCGCGCAGCACGAGGTCGTCGGCCGGCAGCGGCGTGGTGAGGTCTTCGCGGCTGAGCTGGCCGTCGTTGCGAAGCTCGACGTGCAGCGTGTCGCACCAGTCGATCAGCATGAAGACCGACTGCAGCAGGTGGTAGCCGTCGTCGCGCCGCCCGGTGATATGCAGGAACAGGTTCAGCTTGGCCGGCGCGGGAAGGTCGTAGATCGCCTTCATGAGCGTTCGAACACGATGCGCAGGTCTGCCCGGGGCGCGGGGGATTCGCGGGTGGCCTGCAGCTTGCCGTTCGACAGCTGGCCCAGGTCGGCGCGCCAGCCGGGCACGGGATCGGCGCGGCCGTCGAGCCAGCCGAACAGCGCGCCCACCGGAATGGCGGCGCCCGTGGCGGCTTCGATCAGCGCGTCGACGGAGTCGTAGCGGCGGGTCTCGCTGCCGTTCTTCAGCAGGGCTTCACCCGGCGCCCAGTGCAGTTGCGCGAGCGTGCTGCCGATGGGCGTGGTCAGCGTCAGGTCGCCGGTTTCGGCCGAGCCGCGCAGCTCGAACAGGGCGGCAAAGGTCTGGACCGGTTCGCTGTCGATGCGCAGCGACATGCGCCCGCTCCAGCTGGCCGATCGCCCGGGCGCAGCGGCCGGGCCGCCCGAGAGCTGGGCGCAGCCCGAGAGCCACAGCAGCAGTGCGCCGCCGCCCGCGCCCAGTGCCGCGCGGCGGGTGAGGGACCCATCGCCCCGCGCGGGAGCCGTGTACGTGATCGATGCCATTCAGGGTTTGACGCGCAGGCGCTTGAGGGTTTCCTGCAGCGTCTCGTTTTCGGCGTCCGTCAGCAGCGATTCTTTCCAGATCGCGACCGCGCGGTCCTTCTGGCCGACCGACCACAGGACTTCGCCGAAATGCGCGCCGATCTCGGGGTCGGGCCGCGTCTTGTAGGCTGCCTCGAGGATGCGGATCGCCTCCGCCGTGTTGCCGAGCCGGAACTCGACCCAGCCCAGGCTGTCGGCAATGAACGGGTCTTCGGGCGCGAGCTGCACCGCCTTCTGGATGAGCGTGCGGGCCTCGTCGAGCCGGATCTTGCGATCGGCAAAGGAGTAGCCCAGCGCGTTGTACGCGTTCTGGCTCTCGGGCTTGAGCGTCATCAGGCGGCGCAGCAGCCGCTCCATGTCGTCCAGGCGATTGAGCTTCTCGGCCATCATGGCCTGGTCGTAGACGAGGTCGCCGTCGTCCGGCGCGGCGGCCGAGGCCTGGGCCAGCAGGTCGTAGGCGGCCTGGTATTGCTTGGCTTCGCGCAGCAGCTGGGTTTCGGCCAGCAGTTTCTGCTTGCGTTCCTCCGCCGTGCGCTCGGGCAGCGCGCGCAGCAGCTCGCGGGCCTGGGGCAGCTTGCCCTGCTTGGCGAGCAGGCTGGCGCGGCGGCCCTGGATGGCGCTCTGGTTGTCAGTGCTGTCGATGCGCGTGATCCAGCGGTCGGCCGCCTGGAAATCCTTGCGCCGCTCGGCCAGCTGCGAGAGCACGAGATACGCCTGAGTCAGCCCGCGCTTGCGGTCGGCGACGTCGCCGGCGTCCTGGCTCTGGCCTGGTGCCGTCATCAGGTCGACGTAGCGCTTGAGCGAGGTTTCGGCCGCCGCTTCCTGGCGGGCCTGCATCTGCAGGCTGCCGAGCAGCAGCCAGGGCTCCGCCAGTTCGGGGCGCGCGGCGGTCAGGGTCTGCAGCTGCGTGCTGGCGTCGCTGAAGCGGCGGTTCTCGACCAGTGTGCGCGCATAGGCGATGCGCAGGTCGGGCGAGGCCTTGGGGTTGTTCGCGAGGTAGCGCGTGACGATCGGCTCGGCCAGCGGCTGGCCCGGGTCGATGAGCTCGAGTGCCAGCGCCGAGGGTGCCTCAGACGACGGGTCGATGGCCTGCCCCTTGCGCGCGGCGTCCAGCGCCCCCGAGGGGTCGCCAGCGTTCAGGCGCAGCCGGCCCACGGTGGCCCAGGCCAGTCCGCCGGTGGTCGGGCTCTTGAGTTCGTCGACCAGCGCCTGTTCGACCACCGAGGCGGCGAGCTTCTTGTCGGCGGCGCGGCCGTAGGTGCGCGCGATCACCGCCATCAGCAGGGGGCGTTCGATCTGCGAGGTGGCGGCCACTTCGGCGCGCAGCGGTTCGACGGTTTCGCTGATGCGGTTCAGCGCGATCAGGATCTGCAGCTCGATGCGCCGGGCATCGCGCGAATTGGGCAAGGCTTCCTGCCAGGCGCGCGCCGCGGAGATCGCGGCGTCGCCGGAGCGCGACTGCAGCGCGATTTCGACCGCGCGCTGGAACAGCTTGCCGTCGCGCAGGCGCCGGGCGGCGTCGAGCACCAGCGAATAGCCGGAGCCGGGGTCGCCGGAGCGGGCGGTGATCTCGCCCATGAGAATTTCATAGAACAGGTCGGCCGTCAGCGCCGACGGC
>NZ_JBWKYF010000097.1:0-19455 GCF_059423605.1 Variovorax sp. GW460-12-1-14-LB1 | reverse complement strand
GGGCGGGGATAATCCGCCCCCATCATGTCTGCCGTGTTCAACCAGCCCTCCCTGGCGCGTCGCATTGCGCCCATCTTCCAGGGCTTCGACGGCTTCCTGGCCTTTGCCGTGATGCTGCTCGCCTTTGCCGGGCTGCTCACCATGTATTCCTCCGGCTACGACCATGGCACGCGCTTTCTCGACCATGGCCGCAACATGCTGCTGGCCGGCGGCATCATGTTCGTGGTGGCGCAGGTGCCGCCGCAGCGGCTCATGGCCTTCGCCGTGCCGCTGTATGCGGCCGGGGTGGCGCTGCTGATCGCGGTGGCGCTGTTCGGCATCACCAAGAAGGGCGCCCAGCGCTGGATCAACGTGGGCGTGGTGATCCAGCCCAGCGAAATCCTCAAGATCGCGATGCCGCTCATGCTGGCCTGGTGGTTCCAGCGCCGAGAAGGCCAGTTGCGCCCGCTCGACTTCGTGGTGGCGACGCTGCTGCTGGCGGTGCCCGTCGGGCTCATCATGAAACAGCCCGACCTGGGCACCTCGCTGCTGGTGCTGGCGGCCGGGCTGGCGGTGATCTTCTTTGCCGGGCTGCCGTGGAAGCTGATCGTGCCGCCGGTGGTGCTCGGCGCGGTGGCCATCACACTGATCGTGGGCTTCGAGTCGCAGCTGTGCGTCGACGGCGTCGACTGGCGCGTGCTGCACGACTACCAGAAGCAGCGCGTGTGCACGCTGCTCGACCCGAGCAAGGACCCGCTGGGCAAGGGCTTCCACATCATTCAGGGGATGATCGCCATCGGCTCGGGCGGCGTGGGCGGCAAGGGCTTCATGCAGGGCACGCAGACGCACCTCGAATTCATTCCCGAGCGCACCACCGACTTCATCTTCGCGGCGTACTCCGAGGAATTCGGCCTGATCGGCAACCTGGCGCTGATCGCGGCCTTCATCTTGCTGATCTTCCGCGGGCTGACCATCGCGCTGAACGCGCCCACGCTGTTCTCGCGCCTGCTGGCCGGGGCGGTGACCATGATCTTCTTCACCTACGCCTTCGTGAACATGGGCATGGTCAGCGGCATCCTGCCGGTGGTGGGTGTGCCGCTGCCTTTCATCAGCTACGGCGGCACCGCCATGGTCACGCTGGGGCTGGGGCTGGGCATCCTGATGTCGATCGCGCGGGCCCGCAAACTCGCCCAGAACTAGAGTCCCCCGGGGCGGCACGGACGGGGGCGGCTGCCTAGAATGGCAGCCATGATCTCCCGCGAACCCACCATCGAGCGCCTCGCCACGGCGCAACAGCTCCTGCTCACGCCGTTCGGCCTGGACGAATCGCACCTGAGCAAGGCCCTGGCCGAGATCACCGCGCATCGCGTGGACGATGCCGACCTGTACTTCCAGTACACCCGCAGCGAGGGCTGGAGCCTCGAGGAAGGCATCGTCAAGACCGGCAGCTTCAGCATCGACCAGGGCGTCGGCGTGCGCGCCGTGAGCGGCGAGAAAACCGCCTTTGCCTATTCGGACGACATCTCCGAGGCCTCGCTGCTCGACGCGGCGCGCACGGTGCGTTCCATTTCCTCCGCCGGCCGCACCGCGCGTGTGAAGACCGTGCCGCGCAAGATCGCCTCCAGCCGCTCGCTCTACGGCGGCATCGACCCCATTGCCACGCTCGACAGCACGGCCAAGGTGAAGCTGCTCGAGAAGGTCGAGCAGCTCGCCCGCTCGCGCGACCCGCGCGTGGCGCAGGTCATGGCCGGCCTGGCCAGCGAGTACGACGTCGTGATGGTGGCGCGCGCCGACGGCACGCTGGCGGCCGACGTGCGGCCGCTGGTGCGGCTGTCGGTCACCGTGATCGCCGAGCAGAACGGGCGCCGCGAGGTCGGCTCGGGCGGCGGCGGCGGGCGCTTTGGCCTGGCCTATTTCACTGATGCGCAGATCGCCGAGTACGTCGACCACGCCGTGAAGGCCGCGCTGACCAACCTCGACGCCCGTCCGGCCCCGGCCGGCGAGATGACCGTGGTGCTCGGCTCGGGCTGGCCCGGCATCCTGCTGCACGAAGCCATCGGCCACGGCCTGGAGGGCGACTTCAACCGCAAGGGCTCGAGTGCGTTCTCGGGCCGCATCGGGCAGCGCGTGGCGGCCAAGGGTGTCACGGTGCTCGACGACGGCACCATCGCCGACCGCCGCGGCTCGCTCAACGTGGACGACGAAGGCCACGCCAGCCAGCGCAACGTGCTGATCGAGGACGGCATCCTCAAGGGCTACATCCAGGACTCGATGAACGCCCGCCTCATGAAGGTCAAGCCCACGGGGAACGGTCGCCGCGAGAGCTACGCCCACGTGCCGATGCCGCGCATGACCAACACCTACATGCTCGGTGGCGACAAGGACCCGCAGGAAATCGTCGCCAGCATCAAGAAGGGCCTGTACGCCACCAACTTCGGCGGCGGGCAGGTGGACATCACGAGCGGCAAGTTCGTGTTCTCGGCCAGCGAGGCCTTCTGGGTCGAGAACGGCAAGATCCAGTACCCGGTGAAGGGCGCGACCATCGTAGGCAACGGCCCCGACGCGCTCACCCGCGTGACCATGATCGGCAACGACATGGCGCTCGATTCGGGCGTCGGCACCTGCGGCAAGGAAGGCCAGAGCGTGCCCGTGGGCGTCGGCCAGCCGACCCTTCGCATCGACGGCCTGACGGTAGGTGGAACGGCTTAGGACTTTCGGCACTTGCCGGCTGTTTCATTCGGTTGCTAAGCTGCGCTTCTTTTTTGCGAACGACGAATCAAGGAGCATTTCAATGGGGAACAGGATCAATTCGCCCGCCGTGCTGTGGGCCGCGACCGCCGTGGTCGCGCTGGCCACAGCCGGTTGCGCATCGCGCGGTGGTTCGGGCAGCCAGCCCGCCGCCGCACCGGCACCCGCCCCGGCCGCCGCCGCGCCTGCGGCGCCCAGCGGGTCGAAGGCCGGCATGGACGCACGCGGCAACGTGGTGGATTCTTCCAAGGTCGAGGCCGGCAGCGGCCGCACCGTCAAGGGCCTGAACGGTTTCGAAGGCGAGATCACCGGCAACCCGGCGCGCAACAGCAAGTTCACGCGCCTGCAGATCGGCATGAGCACCAAGCAGGTCACCGACCTCGCCGGCCAGCCCACCGACCAGGGCGCCTACATCACCGGCAAGGCCTGGATTCCGTTCTACTTCGGCAGCGATCGCCATCGCTTCGAGATGACCTACAAGGGCCAGGGCCGCCTGATCTTCGCGGGCGGCGGCATGGGCGATTTCAGCAGCGGCAACCTGATCTGGATCATTCACAACGCCAACGAATCGGGCTACAGGTAAAAACAACACCGACCCGGCCGCCTGGCCGGGTTTTTGTTTTCCGTGCTACATTCCGCCCACATGTCCGCCCTCCGCGCTTACTTTTTTGCCTACTTTTGGTTCCCGGTTTCCGGCGGACGAGAGGCGAGCGCGTAAAGCAAACGAACACCCTCCCAGAACCGCCGGTGGCTTCCAGCCCCCGGCGGTTTTTTTATGCCCTGACGATTTTTCATTCACACCAACAAGGAAGAGAACCATGAGCACGAACACCCCTCCCGCCGGCGACAGCTGGTATGCGAGCGTCGAAAAAACCAGCAAGACCGACGACGAACGCATCAAGGACATCAACGTGCTCCCCCCTCCCGAACATCTGATCCGCTTCTTCCCGATCCGCGGCACGCCGATCGAAACGCTGATCACCGGCACCCGCCGCGGCATCCACAACATCATGGCCGGCAAGGACGACCGGCTGCTGGTGATCATGGGCCCGTGTTCGATCCACGACCCGGCCGCCGCCCTCGAATACGCCCGCCGCCTCAAGGCCGAGCGCGACAAGTACGCCGGCACGCTGGAAATCGTGATGCGCGTGTACTTCGAGAAGCCGCGCACCACGGTCGGCTGGAAGGGGCTCATCAATGACCCGTACCTGGACGAGAGCTACCGCATCGACGAAGGCCTGCGCATCGCACGCCAGCTGCTGATCGACATCAACCGCCTGGGCCTGCCGGCGGGCAGCGAGTTCCTCGACGTGATCTCGCCGCAGTACATCGGCGACCTGATCGCCTGGGGCGCCATCGGCGCGCGCACCACCGAAAGCCAGGTGCACCGCGAGCTGGCCTCGGGCCTGTCGGCGCCCATCGGCTTCAAGAACGGCACCGACGGCAACATCCGCATCGCCACCGACGCCATCCAGGCGGCGGCGCGCGGCCACCACTTCCTGTCGGTGCACAAGAACGGCCAGGTCGCGATCGTGCAGACCAACGGCAACCGCGACTGCCACGTGATCCTGCGCGGCGGCAAGACGCCGAACTACGACGCCGCCAGCGTCGAAGCGGCCTGCAAGGACCTCGAAGCCGCCAAGCTGCCGCCCACGCTCATGGTCGACTGCAGCCACGCCAACAGCTCCAAGCAGCACCAGAAGCAGATCGACGTGGCCAAGGACATCGCCGACCAGATCGCCGGCGGTTCGAAGCGCGTGTTCGGCGTGATGATCGAAAGCCACCTGCAGGCGGGCGCCCAGAAGTTCACGCCGGGCAAGGACCAGCTCTCGGGCCTCGAGTACGGCAAGAGCATCACCGATGCGTGCATCGGCTGGGACGATTCGGTGCAGGTGCTCGAGACCTTGTCTCAAGCCGTCAAGCAGCGCCGGGGCTGAAGCGTAGTTAGTTAGAGCATGCTGGCCAGGTCGGGCCAGTGGTGCCGCATCGACGCCGCTTCGTCGCTGCCGGGCGGCACCAGCGAGAAGTCGGCGAAGTCGAAGCCCGGCCCGACCATGCAGGCGACCAGCGTGTAGTCGCCCGCCGCGTGGCCCTGGATCGGGCGCGCGGCCTGCCACTGGCCGGCGGGCACCACGTGCTGCGGCCGGGTGCCGTGCACGTCGACTGGGCCCAGCTTCACGTGGGCCGGCGCGGTCCGCATCGCGGCGTCGCAGGTCCACAGCGCCAGCGGCACGCCTTCCAGGTGCACCCAGACCTCGTCGGACAGCACCCGGTGCCAGCGCGAATGCTGGTGGACTTCGAGCAGGAAATAGATGCTGGTCAGCGCGCTGCGCGGCGCGCGGCCGTCGGCGGGCGTCACGCTCGCGGCCGACCGGAACACCTCGCTGTACCAGCCGCCCTCGGGGTGGGGCTGGAGCTTCAGGGTGTCGATCAGCTCGCGCGCGCGCATGCCGTTCATGATGATTGGGCGGCGCGCAGGGCGTCCAGCAGTTTCTCGTGCACGCCGCCGAAGCCGCCGTTGCTCATGCAGACGATGTGATCGCCGGGCCGCGCGGCGGCCACCACCTGCTGCACCAGCGGCTCGATGGCGCCGGCGACCTGGGCGCGTGCGCCCATCGGTGCCAGCGCGGCGGCCGCGTCCCAGTCGAGGCCGGCCGTGTGGCAGAACGACAGGTCGGCCGATTCCAGGCTCCACGGCAGCTGCGCGGCCATCACGCCCAGCTTCATCGTGTTGCTGCGCGGTTCGAAGGCCGCGAGGATGCGCTCACTTTGCTTGCCGGCGTCGTCGAGCTTCTTGCGCAGGCCATCGAGCGTGGTGCGGATCGCGGTGGGGTGGTGGGCGAAGTCGTCGTAGACGGTGATCGCTCCGCCCTGGCCCTCGACCGTGCCGCGCAATTCCATGCGGCGGCGCACGTTGCGAAAGCGCCCGAGTGCGCGGGCCGCATCGGCCGGCGGCACGCCCACGTGGTCGGCCGCCGCGATGGCGGCCAGCGCGTTCATCTGGTTGTGCAGGCCCGAGAGCGCCCACTCGACCCGGCCGACCACTTCGCCGCGGTGCAGCACGTCGAAGGCGTCGTGCGTGCCGCGCGCTTGCCATTCCGTGGCCGGACCGCCGTCGCCGAAGCGGGCGAGTTCGCTCCAGCAGCCCTGGGCCAGCACGCGCTGCAGGCTCTCTTCGGTGGCGTTCACCACCAGGCGTCCGGTGCCGGGCACGGTGCGCACGAGGTGATGGAACTGGCGCTCGATGGCGGCCAGATCGTCAAAGATGTCGGCGTGATCGAACTCCAGGTTGTTCAGCACCGCGGTGCGCGGCCGGTAGTGAACGAACTTGCTGCGCTTGTCGAAGAAGGCGGTGTCGTACTCGTCGGCCTCGATCACGAAGGCCGGGCCGTTGCCCAGGCGGGCCGAGACGCCGAAGTCCAGCGGCACGCCGCCGACCAGGAAGCCGGGCGCCTTGCCGCCCTGTTCGAGCACCCAGGCCAGCATCGAGGTGGTGGTCGTCTTGCCGTGCGTGCCGGCCACGGCCAGCACATGGCGGCCCTGCAGCACGTGCTCGGCCAGCCACTGCGGGCCGCTGGTGTAGGGCTTGCCGGCGTCGAGGATGGCTTCCATCAGCGGGAACTTGGGGCTGCCGTCGGGCAGCCGGGCCCGCGAGACGACGTTGCCGACCACGAACATGCCGGGGGCGAGGGCCAGCTGGTCGGCGCCGAAGCCTTCGATCAGGTCGATGCCGAGCGCGCGCAGCTGGTCGCTCATCGGGGGGTACACGCCGGCGTCGCAGCCCGTGACCCGGTGGCCTGCTTCGCGTGCGAGGGCGGCCACACCGCCCATGAACGTGCCGCAGATACCCAGAATATGAATGTGCATCGGCCAATTCTAGGGAGGCGCTGCGGGTGCCCCGGCGGCTTCGCCCCGGGCGCCGTACTGATGTTCATGTGAGGGACGCTCGCAGCGGGCAAAATGCCCCGATGGACACGTCCAAGCGTGAAATCGCCGCCGTTGCCGCCCGACTCGTCGTCGAGGAGGGGCTTGAGTACGGCCCGGCCAAGCGTCGGGCGCTGCGCGAACTCGGCCTCCCGACGCGCACCGCGCTGCCCAACAACGACGAGGTCGAGGCCGAGGTGCGCGACTACATCGCGGTCTTCTGCGCCGACACCCAGCCCCAGGAACTGCACGCGCTGCGCCTGCTCGCGCTCGAGTGGATGGAGCGCATGGCCGTGTTCCGGCCGCATGTGGGCGGCGCCGTCTGGCACGGCACGGCCACACGTTTGTCAGACATTTATATTCAATTGTTCTGCGATGATTCCAAGTCGGCCGAAATCGCCCTGATCGATCACCACGTGGACTACGAGCCGCGCATGGTGACCGGCTTCCATGGCGAGCAAGTCGAAGCCCTCAGCGTCCACGCGCCGAGCCGGGCGCTGGGCGAGGAAATCGGGGTCCACCTGCTGGTGTACGACCTCGACGACCTGCGCGGCGCCCTCAAGCCCGACGCCCAGGGGCGCGCGCCGCGCGGCGACCTGAACGCGCTGCGCCGACGCATTGAACAAGAAAAGGACCAGTAATGACTTCAACGCCCACACGACGCGGCATGCTGTATGCCGGCGTGGCGGCAGTCGCTGCCGCGGCCGGCATTGCCGGCGCCTGGTGGCGGGAGCGCAATGACAGCGGCGTCGCGGCCACCGGCGGCGAAAAGCTCGATGCCGCCATGTTCTGGGACCAGCGCTTCGAGCGCCCCGAGGGCGGCGAGCTGGCCCTGTCGAGTCTGCGTGGCAAGCCCGTGCTGCTCAACTTCTGGGCCACGTGGTGCCCGCCTTGTGTCGAAGAAATGCCGATGATCGACGCCTTTTTCCGCGAACACGGCGCCAACGGCTGGCAAGTGGTGGGATTGGCCATCGACCAGCCCAGCGCCGTACGCAAATTCCTGCAGCGCACGCCGGTCACCTACCCGACCGCGCTGGCCGGCTTGCAGGGCATGGAACTGGTGAAGAATCTGGGCAACACGGGGGGCGGCCTGCCGTTCACCTTGGTGCTCCATGCCGACGGTTCGGTGCTGGCTCGTAAAATGGGCAAGCTTGAAACGACCGACCTGGACGCTTGGCGACGCCAACTTGTTCACGGTTAGAATTTAAATACACAAGCTGGCGTTAGACGCCAAACGCCGAAAATCGACGGTTTTCGGTCAAGTTCTTTCCTAAAGACCGGCAAAGCTGGCACTGGAGTCCCATGGATCTGCGCAAACTCAAGACACTGATCGATCTGGTGTCCGAATCGAATATTTCCGAACTGGAAATCACCGAGACCGAAGGCAAGGTCCGCATCGTCAAGGGTGGCGGTGCCGCCCCCGTGCAGTACGTGCAGACCCTGGCCGCCGCGCCCGCCGTGGCAGCGCCCGCCGTGGCCGGTGCTGCCGCCCCGGCCGCCGCAGCCCCCGCCGTCGAAGCCGCACCGAGCGGCCACGCCGTGAAGTCGCCGATGGTCGGCACCTTCTACCGTTCGTCCAGCCCGGGCGCCGCGGCCTTCGTCGAAGTCGGCAGCAAGGTGAACGAGGGCGACACGCTCTGCATCATCGAGGCGATGAAGATCCTCAACGAAATCGAGGCCGACAAGGCCGGCACGGTCACGCAGATCCTCGGCGAAAACGGCCAGGCGGTCGAATACGGCCAGCCGCTGTTCATCATCGAGTAAGCATGTTCAAGAAGATTCTGGTTGCAAACCGGGGGGAGATCGCCCTTCGGATCCAGCGCGCTTGCAGCGAAATGGGCATCAAGGCCGTGATGGTCTATTCCGAAGCCGATCGCGAAGCCAAGTACGTCAAGCTGGCGCAGGAAGCCGTGTGCATCGGCCCGGCGCCTTCGGGCCTGAGCTACCTCAACATGCCGGCCATCATCTCGGCCGCCGAGGTGACCGACGCTGAAGCCATCCACCCCGGCTATGGTTTCCTGAGCGAGAACGCCAATTTCGCCGAACGCGTGGAGCAAAGCGGCTTCCAGTTCATCGGCCCGACGCCCGACAACATCCGCACGATGGGTGACAAGGTCTCGGCCAAGCAGGCCATGATCAAGGCCGGCGTGCCCTGCGTGCCCGGCTCGGAAGGCGAACTGTCGGACGACGCCGCCACCAACAAGCGCATCGCCCGTGCGATCGGTTACCCGGTCATCATCAAGGCGGCAGGCGGCGGCGGTGGTCGCGGCATGCGCGTGGTGCACACCGAGGCGGCGCTGGTCAATGCGATCCAGATGACCAAGGCGGAAGCCGGCGCTGCCTTCAACAATCCGGCCGTGTACATGGAGAAGTTTCTCCAGAACCCGCGCCACATCGAAATCCAGATCCTCGCGGACAAGCACAAGAACGCGGTCTACCTGGGCGAGCGCGACTGCTCCATGCAGCGTCGCCACCAGAAGGTGATCGAGGAATCGCCGGCCCCCGGCATTCCGCGCAAGCTGATCGAGAAGATCGGCGAACGCTGCGCCACCGCCTGCAAGAAGATCGGCTACCGCGGCGCCGGCACCTTCGAGTTCCTGTACGAGAACGGCGAGTTCTACTTCATCGAGATGAACACGCGCGTGCAGGTGGAGCATCCGGTCACGGAGTTCACCACCGGCATCGACATCGTGAAGACGCAGATCATGGTCGCCGCCGGCGAGAAGCTGCCGTTCACGCAGCGCCAGATCGAGATGCGCGGCCACGCCATCGAGGTGCGCATCAATGCCGAAGACCCGTGGAAGTTCACGCCGTCGCCGGGCCGCATCACCATGTGGCACCCGCCGGGCGGCCCGGGCGTGCGCGTCGACTCGCACGTGTACACCAACTACTTCGTGCCCCCGAACTACGACTCGATGATCGGCAAGATCATCGTGTACGGCGACACCCGCGAACAGGCCATGGCGCGCATGCGCACGGCCCTGAACGAGACCGTGATCGAAGGCATCCAGACCAACATGCCGCTGCACCGCGAGCTGATGGTCGACGCCAAGTTCATGAGCGGCGGCACGAACATCCACTACCTGGAAGAGTGGCTCGCGGCGCACAAGCGCTGAGTCCACGCGCAACGCCCTGTATGTTTGAACTCCGCCTCATGGCGCCGGAAGACCGGGTCGAAATGCTCGGCGATGCGCTCGACGCACTCGATGCGCTGAGCGTGTCGGTCGAAGACGCCGATGCGCAGACCGATGCCGAGCAGGCCCTGTTCGGCGAGCCCGGCATGCCGCCGCCCAAGGAGGGCTGGCAGCGTTCGCGCGTGATCGCGCTGTTCCCCGACGAAGCGGCCGCCCACGAGGCGGCCTCGGTGCTCGCGCTGCAGGACTTCTTCGAAGGCTGCGCGGTGCTCGGCGTGGCGCCGGTGCCTGACCAGGACTGGGTGCGGCTCACGCAATCGCAGTTCGCACCGGTCGAGATCACGCCCGAGTTCTGGATCGTGCCGACCTGGCACGAACCGCCCGCGCAAGCCAAGCAGGTGATCCGGCTCGACCCGGGCCTGGCTTTCGGCACCGGCACACACCCGACCACGCGCATGTGCCTGCGCTGGATCGCGACGCAGGGCGAGGGCGCCTTTGCCGACCAGCGCGTGCTCGACTACGGCTGCGGCTCCGGCATCCTGGCCATCGGCGCGGCCAAGTTCGGCGCGCGCACCATCGACGCTGTCGACATCGACGAGGCCGCGGTCTCCTCGACCCGCCTCAACGCCGAGGCCAACGGCGTGCAACTGAACGCCGGCCTGCCCGAAGCGGCCAAGGGCGAGTACCAGACAGTGCTCGCCAACATCCTCGCGACGCCGCTCAAGGTGCTGGCACCGCTGCTGCGCAGCCATGTGGCCGCCGGTGGTTCGCTGGTGCTGGCCGGCATCCTCGAGCGCCAGGCCGACGAGCTGAAGGCGGCCTACGCGCCGTACGCCGCGCTCGAAGTCAGCGACACCGAGGACGGCTGGATCCTCATGACCGCACGCTGCTGAAGCGTGTGGCCGGGCGCTCGCGCTGCGGGTGCCCCGGGCGCCTGCCTGCGTGGCGAGGGCCCAACCCTACAATCGCCCGGTCATGAGCCTCGTCACGCGTTGCCCCGCCTGCACCACCACCTTCAAGGTGGTGCGTGACCAGCTTCGCATCTCGGACGGTTGGGTGCGCTGCGGCCGCTGCAGCCATGTGTTCGATGCCACGCTCGATCTGCAGGAGGCGCCCGATGGTGCGGTGTCCGCGCCTGCCGCGCCGGCGCCTGCGCCCACATCGGCACCTTCGCCGATGTCGTCGATGGCCGCACTGGTGGCGTCTTTCGAGGACGCGCGCATCGACCTGGCGGCCGCACGGCCGGCGGTCGAGGAGGCCGACTTTCTCGATGACGAGTCCGAGCCGCAGGCGCCATCGCCTGCTCCTCAAGAAGAAGCTGGGCTGTCGACCGCCGCCACCAACGTCGCGCCGGCTGCGTCCCCGCTGCCTTTCGAGCTGACGCTGCCCGCACACGGCCTCGCCGCGGACGAGCCCTGGTCCGACCTCGACGCCACCGAGCCCGCATGGCGTCCGCCCGCGAGTTCGCTGCCGCCGTTTCCGAACATCGACCTGAACCTCGGCGCACCGCCGCCCGCATCGCCGCCGCCTGCGCCGCCCTTGCCCGACCTGCCGCGCAGCTCAGCGCTGCGCGGGCTGGTTGCAGCGACCGGCGAGAACGACGACGGCGCGGCCGCGGAGCGCGAGCAGGAAGAGAAGGATCACGACCAGCTCCTGATCCAGAAGGCGCTGCGCCGTGCGCGCGCCAAGTCGGCCAAGATCGCGAACGCCAAGGCGCGTGACGCGCAGCACGAAGACGCGTCCGCGCCGCTGCCGGGCCCCGGCATCCGTGCCGAAGGCGAGCCGGATTTCTCGCTCTCCGCGACCTTCGAGGCGCCTGAAGACCATCCCTTCGCCGAAGAAGAAGAGCCAGCCGAAAAGGCCATCGGCTTCTGGCAACGCAAGGGCGTGCGCCGCCTGCTCGTGCTGCTGGCCGTGCTCGCGGCGTTGGCCCTCATCGTGCAGATCGTTCGCCACGAGCGCGACGGCATCGTGGCGCGCCAGCCGAACCTGCGGCCCGCCCTGTCGGCGCTGTGCCAGTACACCGGTTGCGAGCTTGCGGCGCTGCGCCAGATCGGCGACATCGTGATCGAGGGCGCGGCCTTCGCGCGCGAGAAGAGCGGCGGCAACGACTACCGTCTGAGCTTCACCTTGCGCAATGCGGCGACCGTGCCGCTCGCGATGCCGGCCATCGAGCTGTCGCTGCTCGACACGCAGGAACAAGCTGTCGTGCGGCGCGTGCTGACGCCCACCGACTACGGCGCGCCGGGCGTGCTGGCGGCGCGTGCCGACCGCGCGGCCTCGCTGCCACTGACCCTGTCGGCCAGCGAAGCGGCGGCACTGCCGCCGATCGCGGGCTACCGCGTCGAAGCTTTCTATCCCTGAGCGGAGCGCCGACACGCGCGCCGTTCGTTTCCTTTCTCATCCAACCTACGGTCCACCCATGGCAGCAGTGATTTGCGGTTCCCTCGCGTTCGACACCATCATGACTTTCGAAGGCCGGTTCGCCGACCAGATCCTGCCGGACCAGCTGCACATCCTGAATGTGTCGTTCCTGGTGCCGGGCCTGCGCCGTGACTTCGGCGGCTGCGCCGGCAACATCGCCTACAGCCTCAACGCCCTGGGTGGCACGGCGCTGCCGATGGCCACGCTGGGCAGCGACGGCGCCGACTACGCCGAGCGCATGCGCACGCTGGGCATCAGCACGGAGTTCGTGCGTCAGCTCGACGACACCTTCACCGCGCAGGCGATGATCATGAACGACACGGACAACAACCAGATCACGGCGTTCCATCCTGGCGCGATGCAGCAGGCGCACATCACGAAGGTGGTGCCGCGCGAGGACATCAAGCTCGGCATCATCGCGCCCGACGGCCGCGAGGCGATGCTGCAGCACGCCGAGCAGTTCGCCGCCGCCGGCATTCCCTTCGTGTTCGATCCGGGCCAGGGCCTGCCGATGTTCGACGGCGACGCGCTGCGCCACTTCATCGAGCTCGCGAGCTGGGTCGTCGTCAACGACTACGAAGGCAAGATGCTGTCGCAGCGCACCGGCTGGAGCCTGGCCGAGATCTCGCAGCGCGTGCGCGGCCTCGTGGTCACGCTGGCGGCCGAGGGCTGCGAGGTGTGGACCGGTGGCGAGCGCGAGCACGTGCCCGGCGTGACGCCCACGGCCGTGGTCGAGCCCACGGGCTGCGGCGATGCATGGCGCGGTGGCCTGCTGTACGGCCTGGAAAAGGAATGGCCGCTGGCGCGCTGCGCCGCGCTTGGCAACCGCATCGGTGCGCTCAAGATCGCGCAGCGCGGACCGCAGAACTACCAGATCGATCGCGCGACGCTCGACCTGTGATTCGCTGACGACCCGCCCGCATCGCTTCGGCGATTCGGCGACAGCGGGCGCCCATGAAAAAAGCCCGGCACCTTGCGGTGCCGGGCTTCGTGCCTTTCAAGGCCGCTGAGAATTCACTCAGGGCTTGCTGGCCGTCGGAAACGGCCAGGCTGCCTGGGGATTCAGCGTCGTTTGCGCCGCAGGGGCAGGCGCTACGGCAGCCTTCGCAGGCGCGGCGGCCTTCTTGGCAGCAGGCTTCTTGGCAGCAGCGGCAGGCTTGGCAGCGGGCTTTTTCGCGGCTTTCTTGGCCGCGGCCTTCTTGGCAGGGGCCTTCTTGGCGGCAGCCTTCTTCGCAGGGGCCTTCTTCGCAGCAGCCTTCTTGGCAGGCGCCTTCTTCGCTACGGCCTTCTTGGCAGGCGCCTTCTTGGCGGCGGCCTTCTTTGCCGGAGCCTTCTTGGCAGCGGCCTTCTTCGCCGGTGCAGCCTTCTTCGCTACGACCTTCTTGGCTGCAACCTTCTTGGCCGCGACCTTCTTTGCCGGAGCCTTCTTCGCTACGACCTTCTTGGCGACAGCCTTCTTAGCCGGAGCCTTCTTGGCAGCGACCTTCTTTGCCGGAGCCTTCTTCGCGGCGACAGCCTTCTTAGCCGGAGCCTTCTTTGCAGCGGCCTTCTTGGCCGGCGCTTTCTTTGCAGTTGCCATTTCTATTTCTCCTTGATCAAGTTGAAAAAATCAACCTATTGAAGCACTCCACGCGCGTTGGGAGCGTGAAGCGATTCATGGCGTTGGAATCTGAGCCCCAGCACCATGAACACCTGAGCCCTCGTCCATGCCGCGCTCTTTGGCGCAGTCGGTGGCAAGGGCAATTCTTGAATTCATGAATTGTTGTGTATCGAAAAATTCAATCCCAGGAGAGCGCACCACCCGACTGGTACTCGATCACGCGGGTTTCGAAAAAGTTGCGCTCTTTCTTCAGGTCAATCATTTCGCTCATCCAGGGGAACGGGTTTTCCTCGTTCGGGAAGAGCGTTTCGAGGCCGATCTGCTGCGCGCGCCGGTTGGCGATGTAGCGCAGGTAGCCCTTGAACATGGAGGCGTTCATGCCGAGCACGCCACGCGGCATGGTGTCTTCGGCGTATTTGTATTCGAGCTCGACGGCCTTCATGAAGAGGTCCTTGATCTCGGCCTTGAACTCTGCGGTCCACAGGCCAGGATTCTCGAGCTTGAGCTGGTTGATCAGGTCGATGCCGAAATTGCAGTGCATCGACTCGTCGCGCAGGATGTACTGGTACTGCTCGGCAGCGCCGGTCATCTTGTTCTGACGGCCCAGCGCAAGGATCTGCGTGAAGCCGACGTAGAAGAAGAGACCTTCCATCAGGCAGGCGAACACGATGAGCGACTTGAGCAGCGTCTGGTCGGTCTCGTGCGTGCCGGTCTTGAAGTTCGGGTCGCTGATGGCGTCGATGAACGGGATCAGGAACTGGTCCTTCTCGCGGATCGACGGCACTTCGTTGTAGGCGTTGAAGATCTCGCTCTCGTCCAGGCCGAGCGACTCGACGATGTACTGGTACGCGTGCGTGTGGATCGCTTCCTCGAAGGCCTGGCGCAGCAGGAACTGGCGGCACTCGGGAGCCGTGATGTGGCGGTAGGTGCCCAGCACGATGTTGTTGGCGGCCAGCGAGTCGGCGGTCACGAAGAAGCCGAGGTTGCGCTTGACGATGCGGCGCTCGTCTTCGGTCAGGCCGTTCGGGTCTTTCCACAACGCGATGTCGCGCGTCATGTTCACTTCCTGCGGCATCCAGTGGTTGGCGCAGGTGGCGAGGTACTTTTCCCAGGCCCACTTGTACTTGAACGGCACCAGCTGGTTGACGTCGGTCTGGCCGTTGATGATCCGCTTGTCGGAAGCCTTGACGCGCTGGCCTGCAGCGGCGGCCACCGGTGCGGTGGCAGTGGCGGGTTGTGCAAGCGACGAAGTCGGAGCGGCGACCGCGCGGCCAGCGGGAAGACCGCCGGTCGATGCGTGGTGCTGCTGCAATCCTTGTTGCATATCCTTTGGTAAGGAGGGCTTGACTTCTTCGTCCCAGGTCAACATAGAAAAATCCAATGCGCAATTATCGGAGCAACGATGTGAGTTGCAAAGTGCTCGTTCACATCGTGCGCCATTTATGGGGTTGTTATGTTGCTCGCATGCATCGCGCGACGTCAGTCAATGCCTTGATTGATTGAACGTCGCGCGCTTTTCACTTGTGCGAGCACCTCGCTGATCGATCGAAGCGTCTTGTGTGTTGACGCTTCACTTGCACATCACTGGCAGGCTTCGCAGGTCGGATCGTCGACACCGCAGAACGCGATGTCGGTGGCGGGCATCGCGCTCATCTGTGCCTTCGCTGCAGCAGCGGCGGCTTCGAGTGCGCTCATGCCCGAGGGTGCGTCGTTGCCCGACGACACCGCGTTGAGACGGCCCGATTGCACCGTCGACTTTTCAGCGTGCGTCGCGCTCTGCGTGCGCAGGTAGTACGTGGTCTTCAGGCCGCGCAGCCAGGCGAGCTTGTAGGTGTCGTCGAGCTTCTTGCCCGAGGCGCCGGCCATGTAGATGTTCAGCGACTGCGCCTGGTCGATCCACTTCTGGCGACGCGCGGCGGCTTCCACCAGCCACGTCGTCTCGACTTCGAACGCGGTGGCGTACAGCGCCTTCACGTCCTGCGGCACGCGGTCGATGGGACGCAGCGAACCGTCGAAGTGCTTCAGGTCCATGACCATCACGTCGTCCCACAGGCCCAGGCGCTTCAGGTCGCGCACCAGGTAGTGGTTGATCACGGTGAACTCGCCCGACAGGTTCGACTTGACCGACAGGTTGCCGAAGCAGGGTTCGATCGAGGCGTCCACGCCGATGATGTTCGAGATGGTCGCCGTGGGGGCGATGGCCACGCAGTTCGAATTGCGCATGCCGTCGGCCTTGATCTTGGCGCGCAGCGAATCCCAGTCGAGGGTGGCCGAGCGGTCCACTTCGACGTAGCCGCCGCGGGCCTTCTCGAGCAGGTCGAGCGAGTCGATCGGCAGGATGCCCTTGTCCCACAGCGAGCCCTTGTAGCTCGAGTACTTGCCGCGTTCCTTGGCCAGCTCGGTCGAGGCCCAGTAGGCGTGGTAGCAGATGGCTTCCATCGACTCGTCGGCGAACTGCACGGCTTCCTGCGAGGCGTAGGGAATGCGCAGTTCGTACAGCGCGTCCTGGAAGCCCATCAGGCCCAGGCCGACCGGACGGTGGCGCAGGTTCGAGTCGCGCGCCTTCTTCACGGCGTAGTAGTTGATGTCGATCACGTTGTCGAGCATGCGCATCGCGGTCGAGATGGTGCGCTTGAGCTTTTCCTGGTCGACCTTGCCGTCCTTCAGGTGCTGCAGCAGGTTCACGGAACCCAGGTTGCACACGGCGGTTTCGGTGTCGCTGGTGTTCAGCGTGATCTCGGTGCAAAGGTTCGACGAGTGCACGACGCCGGCGTGCTGCTGCGGCGAGCGCACGTTGCAGGCGTCCTTGAAGGTGATCCAGGGGTGGCCGGTCTCGAACAGCATCGTGAGCATCTTGCGCCACAGGTCCGAGGCCTGGAGGGTGCGCGCGGGCTTGATCTCGCCGCGGGCGGCCTTCTCTTCGTAGGCGACGTAGGCCTTTTCGAAGTCGGCGCCGAACAGGTCGTGCAGGTCAGGCACGTTGGAGGGCGAGAACAGCGTCCAGGTGCCCTTTTCCATCACGCGGCGCATGAAGAGGTCGGGGATCCAGTTGGCGGTGTTCATGTCGTGCGTGCGGCGGCGGTCGTCGCCGGTGTTCTTGCGCAGCTCCAGGAACTCCTCGATGTCGAGGTGCCAGGTTTCCAGGTACGTGCAGACGGCGCCCTTGCGCTTGCCGCCCTGGTTCACGGCCACGGCCGTGTCGTTCACCACCTTCAGGAACGGCACCACGCCCTGCGATTCGCCGTTGGTGCCCTTGATGTGGCTGCCCAGTGCGCGCACGCGGGTCCAGTCGTTGCCCAGGCCGCCGGCGAACTTCGACAGCAGCGCGTTTTCCTTGATCGACTCGTAGATGCCGTCCAGGTCGTCGGGCACGGTGGTCAGGTAGCAGCTGGACAGCTGCGAGCGCAGCGTGCCGGCGTTGAACAGGGTGGGCGTGCTCGACATGAAGTCGAACGACGACAGCACTTCGTAGAACTCGATGGCGCGGGCTTCGCGGTCGATTTCGTTCAGCGACAGGCCCATGGCCACGCGCATGAAGAACGCCTGCGGCAGCTCGATGCGGGTCTTGCGCACGTGCAGGAAGTAGCGGTCGTACAGGGTCTGCAGGCCCAGGTAGTCGAACTGGTTGTCGCGCTCGGCCTTCAGGGCGGCGCCCAGGCGGGGCAGGTCGTACTGCAGCAGCTTCTCGTCGAGCAGCTCGTTCTCGACGCCCTTCTTGATGAACTGCGGGAAGTAGTCGGCGTAGGCGGTGGCGCGCTCGACCGGCATCACTTCGCGGCCGATGATCTCCTTGAAGATCGTGTGCAGCAGCAGGCGCGCGGTGGCGAAGGTGTAGTCGGGGTCCTTCTCGATCAGCGTGCGGGCGGCCAGGATGGAGGCCTTGTAGACCTCGTCCAGCGGCACGCCGTCGTACAGGTTGCGCATCGTCTCGGCGACGATGGGGGCGGCGGTGATGCTGTCGCCCAGGCCCTGGCAGGCCGATTCGATCAGGCCCTTGAGCTCGCTCAGGTCCAGCGCCACGCGCTCGCCGTTGTCGAGCACGTGCAGTGCCGGTGCGGCGGGCACGTCCTGCTCGCCCTGCTTGGAGCGTTCCTGGGTGCGGCGTTCGCGGTACAGCACGTAGGCGCGCGCGATTTCATGGTGGCCGCCGCGCATCAGGCCGAGCTCGACCTGGTCCTGCACGTCTTCGATGTGGAAGGTGCCGCCGCCCGGACGCGAGCGCACCATGGCGCGGATCACGCCTTGCGTCAGCGTGTCGACGGTCTCGCGCACGCTGGCGGAAGCCGCGCCCTGGGTGCCGTGCACCGCCAGGAAGGCCTTCATCATCGCGATGGCGATCTTGTTCGGTTCGAAGGGAACGACGGCGCCGTTGCGGCGAATGATCTGGTAGTGCGCGAGGTTCTGACCGGTGGGCGAGCCCGCAGTGTCTTGTTGCTGCTGCGGCGTCGCGGGGACGGCGCGGGGGGTCGACGGGGTGTTCAGTGCAGTTTGCATTCGCTTCCTCTCGGTTGTGCAATTCTTGTTGGTTGGCAAGGCCTCGCGGGCCTTGCGTCGGCGTTGTTGCCGAACGGGAAGACACTATATCTAGGGTGTCTGTGCCCTACAAGCCACTACAGGTAGTGTTTTCCTATGGACGCAACCCTTGCAGGAATTGCGCCGCATCCAGCGCATCGCCAGCGATGCCGCGTGAATACTGGCCCATGGTGGCGCAACCCGCACGGGGCGCGGCTTGCAAGGCGATTTGGGCCTGCAGCCCGCATGGTTGCTACGTCGCGTGCCTGCGCTTGCGAGATTGCTGCGCTGCGAGAGCGGCGCATCGCGGGCCACGGAGCGATTGAAAAAATTAGCGCGTGACCACCTGCTCGGGAAACATCTGTGGATTCCAGCCGAGCTGTTCGCGCAGCAGGCGCCAGTCGAAACCGGCGCCGGGGTCCTGCTTGCGACCGGGCGCGATGTGCTCGTGGCCGGCGATGTGGGCGATGGCGTAGTGCTGCGCGAGCGCGGCGCACAGGCTGGCCAGCGTCTCGTACTGCGCCTCTTCGAAGCGCTCGCCCTCGAGGCCTTCGAGCTCGACGCCGACGGAGTCGTCGTTGCAGTTGGTGCGCCCGCGCCACGACGACACGCCGGCGTGCCAGGCGCGGTCGTCGCAGCTCACGAACTGCCAGAGCTCGCCGTTGCGGCGCACATAGAAGTGCGAGGACACCTCGAGCCCGCGGATCGACTGGAAGTACGGGTGCGCGTCCCAGTCGAGCCGGTTGGTGAAGAGCTGCTGCACGGCGTCGCCGCCGTATTCGCCCGGCGGCAGGCTGATGGAGTGCAGCACGATCAGGTCGGTCTGCGCGCCGACGGGGCGCGGTCCGAAGTTGGGCGAGGGCAGGGCCTTGGCGAAGCGGTACCAGCCGGCGCGCCAGAGTCCATCGTCGCTGGCCGGTGTCGTGGCGAGGTCGTCAGTCGTCGGCATGCGCGGTGGTGCCGTCGTCGCCGTTGGGCGTGGAGATGCCCAGGCGCGCGATGCGGTAGCGGATCTGGCGCAGGCTCATGCCCAGCCGCGCGGCGGCGGCCGTGCGGTTGAAGCCGCTTTCGTGCAGCGCGCGCACGAGGATCTCGCGCTCCTGCTGGTCGAGCCAGGCTTGCAGGTCGGAGGGC
>NZ_JBWKYF010000096.1:0-19863 GCF_059423605.1 Variovorax sp. GW460-12-1-14-LB1 | reverse complement strand
ATCCCCGCCCTCCCCGAAGAAACCACGCTCGACGAGCGCGACGGCCGCTACCTGCGCAAGGCCATCGTGTGGTCGCACGCCGCGCGCCGGCGCGGCAACCGGCCCTTCGGCTCGGTCATCGTCTCGGCCGCCGGCGAAGTGCTGGCCGAGGCCGCGAACAGCAACGCCGAAACCGGCGACTGCACCGCGCACGCCGAAGTGAACGCGCTGCGCGCGCTGGCCGGTCGCGGCCTCACGCGCGAAGAACTGGCGGGCGCCACGCTTTATGCCTCGGGCGAGCCCTGCGTGATGTGCGCGGGCGCGATCTTCTGGTCGAACATCGGCCGCGTGGTGTTCGGCATCGACGCGCAACGGCTGCGCGTGTTCCGTGGCGAACGGCAGGACCAGCGCGACGCGGAGCTGTCGTGCCGCGACGTGTTCCGCGCCTCGCCGCATCCGATCGAGTGCATCGGGCCTGCGCTCATCGACGAAGCCGCCGCCGCGCATGACGGCGCCTGGAAGACCTAGACTCCCCGCATGCCCTGGCACGCCCGTCTCCACCTCGCCTACCAAAAAGAAGCCGACCGCAGCGTCGCCCGTTTCCGCCACGACGGCCCGCTGCGCATCCTGCAGAGCCTCTACCCCGAGGGCGATGCGGTGTGCCACAACGTGCTGGTGCACCCGCCGGGCGGTCTCGTGGGCGGCGACACGCTCGACATCGACATCGAAGCCGCCGACGGCAGCCACGGCCTGATCACCACGCCCGGCGCCTCGCGCTTCTACCGATCCGAAGGCGAGACCGCGCTGCAACGCACGCGCATCCGCCTCGCACCGGGCGCGCGACTCGAATGGCTGCCGCTCGAAGCCATCTGCTACAGCGGCTGCCAAGCCGAGAACCGGCTCACGCTCGAGGTCGCACCGGGCGCCGAGATGATCGGCTGGGACGTGTGCGCACTCGGCCTGCCCAACGCCAACCAGCCCTTCGAACGCGGCACCTACCTGCAGCACATCGAGGCGCCCGGCGTGTGGCTGGAGCGCGGGCGCATCGACGCGAGCGACCACCGCCTGCTGCAAAGCCCGCTGGGCCTGGGCGGCCACCGCTGCCTCGCCTCACTGTTCGTCGTGGCCGGCTCGCCGATGGCCAAGGCACGGCGCGAGGCCCTGCTGGCACAGGCGCGCGGGCTGCTCGAAGCGCACGAACTGCACGAGAGCGCGGGCGCGACCAGCCCGCATGCGGAAGTCGTGGTGCTGCGCGTGCTCGCGCCGGTGGTCGAGCCCGCGATGCAGCTGCTGCGGCAGGTCTGGCAGGCGTGGCGCAGCGAGCTGTGGCAGCTGCCGGCGGCCACGCCGCGCATCTGGGCGACCTGAGGAGCAGGCGGCAATCGCCGCTACTTTCGTGTCTTCAGGCGGTAGGTGCCGTTGAACGGATACGGGGACGAACTGCCCTGCCCCACCGCCTGCACGTCGACCGTCAGCGTCTTGCCCGAGAAAACGAGCGCGCCCGTGAGGCGCGGCCTGCGCTCCTTCTCGTAGTGCTCCCGCAGCCGGAGGTCGACAGGGTGTGTGGAAGGCGCCTTCTTTTCGGCCGCCTTGTCGAATTCGCTCACCTCGTACACCGAGGCGTCGGCTGCGTCGACGCGCCCTTCGATTGACGGCACCCGGATGCGGGATTCGAGTTCGTAGCTGCGGTGGAAGATCAGCGACACGGGGTCATGCACCATCAGGCCCCGGGTGGCGTAGAGCGTGACCTCGTAGCCGTCGGCGGTCCGGGTGACGGTCGCGTCGGGCTTGTTGCCTGTTGCCGTGCACCCGGCGAGCGAAAACACGAGCGCGAACAGGCGCCAGGACACGGTGCGCATCAGTCGGTCCGCGGGAGAAGGAGTGGGCATGCAACGGCGCGCTCGTGAAGGAGCGCCGAGTATGGCCGCGCCGCACCCGCCATCAACCGCAGGCGATCTTTCCGGACGGCGCGCTGCGCAGCCTGTTGAGAAACGCCAGCTGCACCCTGGCCGTTTCGCTGCCCTGCCCGGCGGCGCGCAGCATCCACGTGCGCGCCTCGCAGCGATCGGCCTTCACGGCCGAGCCGTACAGCGTGGGCCCCGTCAGCAGCACCATGCCCAGCATCTCCTGCGCCTCGGGATGGCCTTCGGTGGCGGCCTGGCGCAGCTGCTCGAGCATCGAGCGGTAGTCGCGCGCGGCCTGCGCTTCGAGGGCGAGCTGGTAGCGCTGCTCGGTCTGCAGGTCGACGTTCGCGTCGAAGGGCTTGGCCGCGGCGATGGCGGCGACGAGGCACAGCGCGCCTGACAGGACAATGCGCCAGCGCAGCGACCAACTGGCGATCTGGTTGAGTTCGGATGACATCGGTTTTTCTCCACGAATTGCGTGGCACCGATGGTCCCGCGAAGGCGCGCGCAGGAGAAACTGGAATTCACGCAGGACGCCTCAGGCGCTACCTGAGCCCCCGTTCAGAACATCGCCAGCACGGCCGCATTTACCGCGTAGCCACCGGCCGTCAGGAACACGAACAGCAGCGCCCCCAGCTTGAGCGGTTGCGCCCCCGCCTTGCGCAGGCTCGCGGCGCTGGTGCGCAGGCCCATCGCGGCCATGGCGGTGGCGAGCAGCAGCGTGTCGAGCTGCACCAGCGCGGCGACGAGTGCATGCGGCAGCACGTCGAGCGAATGCACGGCGCTCACGGCGATGAACAGCACAGCGAACCATGGCACGCGCACCTGGCGCCAGCATGCGCCCAGGCTCGCCGCGCCCGGCGTCGAGGCCGCCACGCGGAACGACAGGCCCATGAGGAACGGCGCCAGCATCATCACGCGCAGCATCTTCTCGACCACGGCCGCGTTGGCCGCGCCCGGGCTGACGGCCTCGCCCACCGCGACCACCTGCGCCACCTCGTGGATGGTGGAACCCGCGAAGAGACCGAAGGCATGCTCCGTGAGCCCGAGGTACGGATAGACCAGCGGGTACGCCACCATCGACAGCGTGCCAAACACGACCACCGTGGCGACGGCGATCGACACCTTGTGCTCTTCGCCGCGCACCACAGGCTGCGTCGCCATCACGGCGGCGGCGCCGCAGATGGCGCTGCCCGCGCCGATCAGCGCGGCCGTCTCGCGGTCGAGCCCCAGCCAGCGCGTGCCGATGCGCACGGCGAGGCCGAAGGTCAGCGCCACCATCGCCATCGCGATCAGCACGCCAGGCCAGCCGACGGCGCCGATGTCGCTCAGCGAGATGCGAAAACCGTAGAGCACGATGCCCGCGCGCAGCAAGGCGCTGCGCGCGAAGTCCACGCCGGCGCCGGTGCGCTGCGACACCGCGGGGAACACCGTGTTGCCCGCCACCATGCCCAGCGCGATGGCCAGCGTGAGCGCGCTCAGGCCCAGGTGCACCATCGGCGGCCATTCGGCCAGCAGCGCGGCGGCGGCCGCCAGCAGTGCAGACAGCAACACGCCGGGGCCGCAGCGGCGAACGAAGGAGAAACCGGGCAAGGAGGCGGCAAGGGAGGACATGGACCCGAGCTTAGGAATCGACACCCCATGAGTCAAAGACATAAACTTCACCGATGCATGAAGTTAAGTTATGACACTGAACCTGCACCTGATGCGCCTGTTCGTCGCCGTGGCCGAGGCGGGCAGCTTCTCGCGCGCGGCCGAGGGCCTGTGGATCAGCCAGCCGGCGGTGTCCAAGGGCATCCGTGAGCTGGAGCACCAGCTCGACCTGACGCTCATCGAGCGCGGCGCGGGCAAGGGCTTTCGGCTCACCGAGGCGGGCGCGTCGCTGCTCACGCATGCGCGCGGCATCTTCGCGATGGAGCGCGCGGCGCTGGACGACGTGCGTGCGCGTGTCGGCGTGCAGCGCGGCAGCCTCACGCTGGGCGCCAGCACCACGGTGGCGAGCTACTGGCTGCCGCCGCAGATCGCGGCCTTCTGCGCGGCTTATCCGGCGGTGGTGCCGCGCGTCACGGTCGGCAACACGCAGTGGGTGTGCGAGCAGCTGCTCGAATGCCGCATCGACCTCGCGCTGGTCGAGGGCCGCGTGAACGAAGAGCGCGTGGAAGTGCGCGAATGGACCACCGACCCGCTCGCGATCGTCGCGCCGCCCGATGCCGCCCTGCCCCGCCGCGGCGTGACGGCCGCCCTGCTGGGCCGGCAGAACTGGATCCTGCGCGAGCCGGGCTCGGGCACGCGGCAGGCCACCGAGGCGCTGTGCATGGCGCACGGCATCGACGCACCGCCATGGATGGAAATGGCGAGCAACGAAGCCATTGCGCGCACCGTGGCCAGCGGCGTCGGCATCTCGATGCTGCCGCGCGTGGTGGTGGCCGACATGCTCGCGCTGGGCACCCTGCGCGAGCTGAAGCTGCCGGGCGCAGTGCTGTCGCGGCCGCTGTACCGGCTGGCGCTCAAGAACCGGCCGCTCTCGCCGGCGGCGCTGCGGATGGCGCAGATCCTCGACGCCTCGTGACATGAAAAAAGGGCGCACCGTGTGCGCCCTTTTCTTGTTGCCGGCCGGCTGCCGCTAGCAGCAGCGGCCCTTGCCCGCGCCGTAGCGCGCCTCGAGCCGCTCGCGAAAGAACTCTTCGTAGCTCATCGGCGCCCGGTCCGGGTGGGTGGCCGCCATGTGCGTCAGGTAGACGTCGTAGTCGGGCAGCCCGACCATGAGCCGCAGCGACTGCTTGATCGAGCGGGCGATGTAGCGCCCGGCTTCCGGCATGGCGAGGCCCATGGCGTTCTTGCGTTCGTTCAGTGGGCGGCGGACGAGGCCGCGCCCATCGCCTCGAACGGCGTCTCCTGCGTGGTCGGCCGGTTGGCCGCGCGGGCTGCGAGGCAGGCCTTGATGCTGTAGACCAGCACGCTCAGCACCACGAAGATGAAGAGCGCGCACAGCGCGGCGTCGAGCCGGTCGTTGAAGACGATGCGCGACATGGCTTCGGGCGTCTTGGCCGGCGCGATCAGCACGCCGTTGGCCAGGCCGTCGGCGTACTTGGCCGCGTGCGACAGGAAGCCGATCTTCGGATCGCTCGAGAAGATCTTCTGCCAGCCCGCCGTCAGCGTGCAGGCCAGCAGCCACACGGCGGGCGCCGCCGCCACCCAGGCGTAGCGCTCGCGCTTCATGCGGAACAGCACGACCACGCCCAGCATCAGCGCCACCGCGGCCAGCATCTGGTTGGAGATGCCGAACAGCGGCCACAGCGTGTTGATGCCGCCCAGCGGATCGACCACGCCCTGGTACAGGAAGTAGCCCCAGGCCGCCACGCACAGCGCGGTGGCGATCAGGTTGGCCGGCAGCGAGTCGGTGCGCTTGAGCGCGGGCACGAAGCTGCCCAGCAGGTCCTGCAGCATGAAGCGACCGGCGCGCGTGCCGGCGTCCACTGCCGTGAGGATGAACAGCGCCTCGAACAGGATCGCGAAGTGGTACCAGAAGGCCATCATGGCCTGCCCGCCGATCACCTGGTGAAGGATGTGGGCCATGCCCACGGCCAGCGTCGGCGCGCCGCCGGTGCGCCCGAGGATGGTGGTCTCGCCCACGTCCTTGGCCGTCTGCAGCAGCATCTCGGGCGTGACCACGAAGCCCCAGCCGGAGATCGTTGCGGCGGCCTGTTGCACCGTGGTGCCGACCAGCGCGCCCGGGCTGTTCATCGCGAAGTAGATGCCCGGCTCGATGCACGAGGCCGCCACCAGCGCCATCACGGCGACGAACGACTCGGCCAGCATGCCGCCGTAGCCGATGAAGCGCGCGTGGCGCTCGTTGTCGAGCATCTTGGGCGTGGTGCCCGAAGAGATCAGCGCGTGGAAGCCCGAGACGGCGCCGCAGGCGATGGTGATGAACAGGAACGGGAACAGACTGCCCGACCACACCGGGCCGTTGCCCTGCGCGAACTGCGTGATGGCGGGCATCTGCAGCGTGGGCATCACGACCACGATGCCGATGGCCAGCGCGATGATCGTGCCGATCTTCAGGAAGGTCGAAAGGTAGTCGCGCGGCGCCAGCAGCAGCCACACCGGCAGGCTGGCGGCCACGAAGCCGTAGCCCACGAGCATCCAGGTGAGCGCCTTGCCGTCGAAGGTGAAGGCCGGGCCCCACACCGGGTGCTGGCTGACCCACTGACCGCCGAAGATGGCCGCCATGAGCAGCACGAAGCCGATCACCGACACCTCGCCGATGCGGCCCGGGCGGATGTAGCGCAGGTACACGCCCATGAACAGCGCCACCGGAATCGTCGCGGCCACCGTGAAGCTGCCCCAGGGCGATTCGGCCAGCGCCTTCACCACGATCAGGGCCAGCACCGCCAGGATGATGATCATGATCATGAAGGTGCCGAACAGCGCGATCATGCCGGGCACCACGCCCATCTCCTGCTTGACCAGGTCGCCCAGCGAGCGGCCGTCGCGGCGCGTGGAGATGAACAGGATGATGAAGTCCTGCACCGCCCCCGCGAACACCACGCCCGCCAGCACCCACAGCAACCCGGGCAGGTAGCCCATCTGCGCGGCGAGCACCGGGCCCACCAGCGGGCCGGCGCCCGCGATGGCCGCGAAGTGGTGGCCGAACAGCACGTTCTTGTCGGTCGGCACGTAGTCCAGGCCGTCGTTGTGGCGGTGCGCGGGCGTCTTGCGGTTGGCGTCCAGCCCCAGCACCTTGTCGGCGATGAACAGGCTGTAGTAGCGGTAGGCGATCAGGTAGGTGCAGAGCGCGGCGGTCACGACCCAGAGGGCGTTGATGCTCTCTCCCCGGCTCAGGGCGACGGTGCCCAGCGCAAAAGCGCCGAGCACGGCCACGGCCAGCCACACCAGATGGCGGCGAATGTTGGGCATGCGGATGTCTCCTCGATATGAACCGGGCGAGTGTTCCCCGCCCGCCGCCGGGCCGCATCCGTCGGACTGCGCGGGCCGGGCGGGTGGAATTGCCTAATGGATAACCCCTATCCGCGCCCAAATCGCCTCCGCCCGACAGCCATCAGAAGCGCCGCAAAGCCGTTGCGCTCACATTAGATGTGATAAATTCACATTCACTAACAATGTGAAACATCTCTGACGAGTCCACGATGACCCAGCATTCGCAGGCGCGCACAAGCGGCGGCTTCACATTGATCGAGGTCATGATCACGGTGGTCATCGTGGCCATCCTGGCGTCGATCGCGCTGCCCAGTTACCGGCAGTACATCGTGCGATCGAAGCGCTCGGCGGCCCAGGCGCAGATGATGGACATCGCCAACCGGCAGCAGCAGTTCCTCATTGCCAACCGCAGCTACGCGAACACGACGGCGCTGACCGCCAGCGGCTACAGCCTGCCCGCCGAAGTCAGCAGCAACTACAGCTACGAGGTCACGCTGCAGGAAGCCGGCCTCCCGCCCGCCTTCACGATCACCTTCACGCCGATCGGCAGCCAGGTGGGCGACGGCAACCTCGGGCTCACCAGCGAAGGCGTGAAGACGCCGCCCAACAAATGGTGAGCCCCGCCCTGCGGCGCCAGCGCGGCGCCACGCTGATCGAAGTGCTGGTCACCCTGCTCGTGCTGGCCTTCGGCCTGTTCGGCCTCGTCGGCCTGCAGGCCCGGCTGCAGGCGTCCGAGATGGAGTCGTACCAGCGCTCGCAGGCGCTGATCCTGCTCAACGACATGGCCAACCGCATCGCCATCAACCGCCGCGTGGCGGCCAGCTACGCCACCAGCGCACCGCTGGGCGGCACCGATGCCTGCCCCACCGGCACCGGCACGCGCCAGCAGATCGACGCCAGAGAGTGGTGCAACGCGCTGCAGGGCGCGGCCGAGTTCTCGGGCAACGACAAGCTGGGCACCGTGATCGGCGGGCGCGGCTGCGTGGAAGACATGGGCAACAACGAGTACCTCGTGACGGTCGCCTGGCAGGGCCTGGGGCCGATCTCGGCGCCGCCGGCCGGCGTGGCCTGCGGCAAGGACCTCTACGACACCGGCACCAAGTGCATCAACGACCTGTGCCGCCGCACCGTGACCACGCTCGTGCGCATCGGATCGCTCTCATGAACCCGCGCCCCACCGCACGCCGCGCCCAGCGCGGGCTGACGCTGATCGAGCTGATGGTGGCCATCACCATCATGCTCATCGTGATGGCCGCGCTGCTCACGCTGTTCCTCAACGTGAGCGGCTCCCAGCGCGAGATGGAACGCGTCAACCGCCAGATCGAAACCGGGCGCCTGAGCATCTTCGTGCTCGAGAACGAGATCTCCCACGCGGGCTTCTGGGAAAACTACATGCCCGAGTTCGACGACCTCACGGTCAGCGCCGCGCCCACGCACGTGCCCACCGGCAACGTGCCCGACCCGTGCCTGGCCTACTCGGCGGCGAACTGGACCGAGGACTACAAGCGCCAGCTGCTCGACCTGCCCGTGCAGGTCTACAGCAGCGTGCCGGCCACCTGCACCGACCTGCTGACGCACCACAAGACCGGCACCGACATCCTCGTGGTGCGCCATGCCGAAACCTGCCTGCCCGGCACGCCCCATTGCGACGCCGACGTGGCCGGCGCGATGTACTTCCAGTCATCCCTGTGCGGCACGCAAAAGCCCTCGTCGTTCGACCTCTCGACCGGCGCCTTCGACCAGATGTTCCTCAAGGACTGCACCAGCGCCTCGCCCAAGCGCAAGCTGGTGGCCGACATCTACTACGTGCGCGACTACGCCGAGGCCGAAAACGACGGAATTCCCACGCTGGCACGCTCGCGCTTCGACCTGGTGGGCGGCACGCTCGCGCAGCAGCCGCCCACGGCGCTGATCGAAGGCGTCGAGGGCTTTCGCGTCGAGCTCGGCCTGGACACGCTGAGCAAGACCGGCGCCGCCGTCAACTACGCCCAGGCCATCGCCTGGGCCGACCCGGCGAACAAGTCCACCCCTTCCAACCGCGGCGACGGCAGCCCCGACGGCGCCTTCGTGCACTGCGGCGCGACCTGCACCGCCGACCAGCTGGTCAACGCGGTGGCCGTGAAGCTGTATGTGCTCGCGCGCGCCACCACCATCTCGCCGGGCCACACCGACACGCGCAGGTACCAGATGGGCGCTGCGACGCTCGCGCCATTCAACGACCACTACAAGCGGCACGCGTTCGCGACCACCGTGCGCCTGACCAACGTCACCGGCCGGAGGGAAACGCCATGAAGCCACGCGCCCCGTCCGCAGTCGCCCCTCAGCGCGGCGCCGCGCTGATCATCGGGATGATCATGCTGCTGCTGATCACGCTCGTGGTCACCGCCGCCTTCAACCTCAGCGGCGCCAACCTCAAGGCCGTGGGCAACCTGCAGACCCGCAACGAAGCCGTGGCCGCCGCCAACCGCGCGATCGAGGAGGTCGCGGCCAGCCTGCTGGTGCCCGGCAGCGACGGCACCCCGTCGCTCGCGCCGCCGCAGGGCACCGTGAGCATGGTCGACATCAACAACGACGGCGTGGACGACTACAAGGTCACCGTCGCCCCGCCCGTGTGCGTGCGCGCCACCAAGGCCGTCGACAGCGGCGGCGGCGGCAGCACGGGCCCAGGCGGCATCACGGGCGGCGCCTCCAGCAGCGGCTCGGGGCTCGCGGCCCTGCCCGACCAGTACAACGCCGTGTGGGACATCAGCACCACCGTGACCGACACCACCCCCGGCGCCACCGGCACCACCACCTCCGTGCGCCAGGGCGTGCGGGCGCTGCTCAACAAGGCGCAGTTCGAAGCGCTGTGCGCGCCGCCGCCGGTCGCGCCAGCCGAACCCGCGCCGGCCGCCTCTTGAACCACGACGATGAACGGGTCCCCGCCATGACAAGGAAACTACTCACCACGCTGTGGGCCGCCGTGCTGCTCGCGCTGCCGATACAGGCTGCGCAGGCGGAGGACATCGATCTCTTCGTGGGCTACAACCCCGTCGCCGCGCAGTCCCCCAACGTGCTGTTCGTGCTGGACAACACGGCCAACTGGAACCAGCCCTTCACGGCCGAGATCGCCGCGCTCTCCAACGCATTCGCCAGCCTGAAGGACGCCCGGTTCAAGGTCGGCCTGATGATGTTCACGGAGACCGGCCAGGGCAACTCGAACACCGACGGTGGTTACGTGCGCGCCGCAGTCCGCACGCTCGATGCACCCACCAAGGACAAGTACAGCGCCATGATCAGAGGCCTCGACAAGGTCGGCGACAAGTCCAACGGCGGCAAGGCCGGCAAGACCATGGCGGAGGTCTACCGCTACCTGTCCAGCGGCGCGCCGATCGCCGGCAACGGCAAGGTCAAGACCGACTACGCCGGCAACGTGAGCGGCACCGCGGCATCGAAGGCCATCTATGCGCTGCCGCGCAACGCGCTCGCCAGCTTCAACGCCAACGCCTACGTCGGCCCGAGCACCGAGAACTGCACCGGCACGTTCGTCATCTACATCAGCAACGGCGCGGCGCAGGACAACAACAACGACAACCAGCTGTCGAACGAGGCGCTGCGCGCCGCCGGCGGCAGCACCGCCCAGATCACCCTGGGCACCAGCGGCTCGCAGGACAACACGGCCGATGAATGGGCGCGCTTCCTGCAGACCAACATGGGCGTGAAGGTCTACACCATCGAGGCCGCCAAGGCCGACCAGGGCCAGGGGCCGGGCTGGACCGCGCTGATGCAGAGCGTCGCCAAGGAGAGCAAGGGCGAGTACTACGACATCACCGGCAAGCCCGAACTCGGCGCCGCGCTCGGCGAAGCGCTGGACGACATCTTCAGCAAGATCCAGTCGGTCAACAGCGTGTTCTCCTCGGTGAGCCTGCCCGTGAGCGTGAACACGCAGGGCACCTACCTGAACCAGGTGTTCGTCGGCATGTTCCGCCCCGACCAGGACGCGTTTCCGCGCTGGAACGGCAACCTCAAGCAGTACAAGCTCGGGCTGGACAGCAGCAACCAGCTGGTCCTGCAGGACGCCGTTGGCGCCAACGCCATCAACAACCAGACCGGCTTCGTGGCACCGTGCGCGCGCGCCTTCTGGACGCCGGCCCCCAGCACCACCGACACCTACTGGAGCTTCCGCAAGTCCGGCGACTGCATTGGCAAAGAGGCCGCAGACAGCCCCGACGGCAACGTGGTGGAGAAAGGCGCGCAAGGCTACATGCTGCGCGGAATTTTGCCGGACAGCCGCAACATGAAGACCTGTGCGCCTGGTGGCTGCACGGCGCTCACAGCGTTCAACGCCGGCAACACCGACATCACCCGCGCCGCCCTGGGCACGGCCGACGCCACCGAGCATGCGAAGCTGATCAACTGGGTGCGCGGCCTGGACAACCTGGGCGACGAAAGGCCCAACGCCCAGGGCAACCCAGTGCCCTCGAGCGCCATGCGGCCTTCGGTGCACGGCGACGTGGTGCACTCGCGCCCGGTGGCCATCAACTACGGCACCGACGCCGCACCTCAGGTGGTGGTGTTCTACGGCGGCAACGACGGTGTGCTGCGCGCCATCAACGGCAACCGCAACACGTCCATCGGCGGGGCCGCCGCAGGCTCCGAACTGTGGTCGTTCATGCCGCCCGAGTTCTACGGCAGCCTCAAGCGCCTGTACGACAACAGCACGCGCATCAACTTCCCCGAGCTGCCCGTGAGCATGGGCGCGGTGGCGCCCAAGCCCTATGGCATGGACGGTCCCGTGGCCGCCTACCGCCAGGGCAGCAACACCTGGCTCTATGCCAGCATGCGCCGCGGCGGCCGGCTGATCTACGCCTTCGACGTGTCCTCGCCCGCAACGCCCACGCTCAAGTGGCGCAAGGGCTGCCCGAACCAGAACGACGACACCGGCTGCGACACCGACTTCGACGGCATCGGCCAGACCTGGTCGGCCCCGAAGGTCCTGCGTGCCAACGGCTACGGCAGCGCCAACAGTCCGCTGCTGATCTTCGGCGGCGGCTACGACAAGTGCGAAGACGTCGACACCAACAGCGCCGCCCAGGCCTGCGGCAGCGGCGTGAAGGGCAACCGCATCTACGTGCTCGACGCCGACACCGGCGCGCAGCTCAAGATGTTCACCACGGCACGCCCCGTGGTCGGCGAAGTGACAGTGGTCACCGACGCGCTCGGCGTCGCCAAGATCGCCTATGCCGCCGACCTGGGCGGCAACGTGTACCGCATCGCCATCGGCAGCGCGGCACCGTCCGCCTGGGGCATCACGAAGATTGCTTCGCTCGGCTGCGACACCGTGACCACCTGCACGCCCAACCGCAAGTTCATGTTCGCGCCCGACGTGCTGGAAGACAACGGCGCGTACGTCGTGCTGCTCGGATCGGGCGACCGCGAGAAGCCGCTGCGCTACTACAACGTCGCGCTCGGCGTGTCCAACCGCTTCTACATGCTCGTGGACAAGCCCACCGCCGGCACCTGGCTGACCAGCGAGGCCGACCGCTGCGGCACCGGCAACGAGGTGCTGTGCCATGCCTCGCTGCAGGCCATCACCACCGCCGAGAACCCGACGTCCACCGACCTCGCCACCAAGAAGGGCTGGTACCTTGCACTGGCCGCGGGCGAGCAGGTCGTGACCGGCTCGGTCACCGCCTACGGCACCACCACGTTCAACACCCACACGCCCACCGCCCCCAACACGCAGACGTGCAAGGCCGACCTCGGCACCGCGCGCGTCTACAACGTGTCGTATGTCGATGCCGCCGCCCAGGGCACCAACGGCCGTTTCCAGAACGTGGTGGGCGGCGGCCTCGCGCCCTCGCCTGCCGTATTCCGCGTGCAGCTCGATGGCAACGGCGGCATGCGCGACGTGGTCATCGGCGCCAACCCCGACTCCTTCCTCAGCCCCAAGGGCACCGCGCCCAAGGCCGCCTTCAAGCAGCCCAAGGGCCGGGTCTACTGGTTCATCCAGAAGTAAAGCCGTGCACCCGCGCATGCGCAACCACCACCCCAGGCAGGCCCGCACCCGGCCGCGCGGCTTCACGCTCATCGAGCTGATGGTCACGCTGGCCGTGCTGGTGGTGCTGATCGCCATCGCCGTGCCCTCGTTCGACGGCATCCGGCTGTCCACCCGCCTGAGCAGCTACAGCACCGCGCTGGTCGCGGGCAGCCAGCTGGCGCGCAGCGAGGCCATCAAGCGCAACGCCCCCGTCACCCTGTGCGCCTCGGCCAACGGCACCAGCTGCAGCACCAACGGGCAGTGGGAAGCCGGCTGGATCGTGCGCAGCGACACGCAGGTGCTGCGCGTCGAGCCCGCGGCCGCCAGCGGCTACCGGCTGCGCGAGGCCAGCGGCGCCAGCGCCGTCGTGTTCCAGGCCACCGGCCTGGGCGCCGGCCAGAGCCGCATCACCATCTGCCGCGCCACCCCGAGCGCCGACCAGTCGCGCGCCGTGAGCATCAGCGCCACGGGGCGCACCACCGTCACCCGGGCGAGCGGCGGCACCTGCGCCGCGACCTGACCCCGGCCGGCCGAGGGGGTCCGCCGGACGAACGACAATAGGGCCCTGTGGCAAGCCCGGGCGCCGGTCCCGCCTCTCTTGCCTTGACGACCTTCACCAGGAACAACGCTCCCGCATTCATGGAACACCGGCTGGACTGGGCCCTTGCCGCCTGCGCTCGCATCCTCAGGCCCGTGGTCCGGCTGGCGCTGGGCATGGGCGTCAAGCACCCGCACCTCGAAGCCCTGCTGCGCGACCTGCTCATCGAGGAAGCCCAGCGCACCTGGCGCGCCCAGGGCGTGACCAAGCCCAACCTCAGCCAGATTTCGGTCACCACCGGGCTGAACCGCAAGGTCGTCACCGCCAAGGTCCGCGCCACCGTCGACCCGCTGCCCCACACCGAGCTGTCAGCGGCTGCCAAGACTTTTACGTTGTGGTTACAGATGACCACCGACGACGACACCCTGCGCCGCCTGCCCGTCGTCACCGAGGGTGACGGGCCCTCGTTCGAGCGCGTGGCCCGCCTGGCCAGCCGGGGCAACGTGCACCACCGCACCATCCTCGACGAGCTGGTGCGCCTGCAGATGGTGGCCGAGAGCGACGGCAGCGCCGAACTCACGGCCGACGGCTTCGTGCCGGTGGAAGACCTGCAGTCGATGCTCGCCTTCCTGGGCGACAACGGCCGCGACCACCTGCTGGCCGCCGTCTCCAACACCCTGGGCGAGACGCCCCGCATGCTCGAGCGCGCCGTGTACGCGCGCGGGCTCACGCTGGCCGACTGCACGGCCATCGAACGCCTCGTGCGCGAACGCTGGGCCGGCCTGCACCACGAGCTGGCCCGCGAGATGACCGAAGCCGTCGACCGCGTGCCCCCCGAGGCCAAGGCCACCGCGAAGGCACGCATCCGCGTCGGCATCTACACGTATTACGAAGACGAAGAAGGCGCGCCCACCCCCGGCGCGCCCCAGCACAACGAGTCCCCCCGATGAACACGCCTCCCCTCTCCTTGCGACTCGTGCGCGGCCTGCTGATGGCCGGCGCCATGGCCCTGCTTCTGTCCTGCGGGGGAGGCGGCGGTGGCAGTGGAGGCGGCGGCACATTGGGTTTCGGCACCGCCGGCACCACGGCCACCGGTAACGGCAACGGCGGTGGGGGCGGCGACGGCGGCTCGGGTGACGCCGGCAGCGGCACGGGCAACGGCAGCACGGGAAGCACGGGCGCCGGCGGCGACAGCACCGCCAGCAACACCAACGGCGACGGCTCGGGCGTGGGCTCCGGCGGCACCGGCGTGACCGCCGACGCCGCCGGCATCGGCGCGGCCGACGGCCTGGGCAGCGTGATCCTCAACGGCCTGCGCTACAACACCGACAGCGCCACCTTCAGCCTCGAGGACACCACCGAGCTGCAGATCGGCATGAGCGCGCGCATCGCCGGCAAGGTCGACGCCGACTTCAACAACGGCATCGCCGCCACCGTCGTCTCGGCCGCCGAACTGCGCGGTGCCGTGTCGGCCATCGACCTGAAGGACGGCAGCTTCACCGTGATGGGCGCCCGCGTGACCACCGACAACGCCACCGTCTGGGGCGACGCCAAGGGCGCCGCCGACCTCGTCGACGGCGCCGTGGTGCAGGTGTGGGGCCTGCCCGCCGCACCGGGCACGCTGCGCGCCACGCGCGTGCAGGTGGCGCCCGCCACCACCGCCCCGCTGGTGACCGGCACCGTGCAGAACCTCGACCGCGGCGGCCAGCAGTTCACGCTCGGCCTGCTGACCGTCGACTTCGGCGGCGCCGCCTTCGGCCCCGGCATCGATGCCGCGAGCCTGGCCAACGGCGCCATCGTCCGCGTGCGCGGCACGGCGGCACCGGCCGCCGGCCGCTTCACCGCCACCCAGGTGCAGGGCTGGTACGCCATTCCCTCGGCCGACGGCATCGCGCTGCAGCTGGCCGGCGTGGTCACCGACTTCGCCGCGCTGGGCGACTTCCGCGTGCTGGGCAACAAGATCGACGCGCGCAACGCCCAGATCACCGGCGGGCCGAGCGGCTCCATCGGCAACGGCGTGAAGGTCGAGGTCGACGGTTTCCTCTCGGCCCAGGTGCTCGTGGTCAAGAAACTGCGCATCCGCCACGTGCCCGGCACCGGCGGTCCGGTGTCGTTCACCGTCATCGGCGCCATCGGCGGTTACGTGTCGGCCGCCGACTTCACCGTGCGCGGCCAGCGCGTGGATGCCAGCGGCTCCGGTACCATCTTCGAAAACGGCACCGCCGCGGACCTGGGCAACGGCAAGCGCGTGACCGTCGTCGGCGACCGCGTGGTCGAAGGCGTGCTCATCGCCCAGCGCGTGAGCTTCATGCAGCCCTGAGGTCCGGGCCCCGGCGGTCCGGCCGCGCAGTGCGTGCACCGAGGGTGCGCGCACCGCGCACCCCACAGGCCACGCCACCCATGGCGCGACCGGATCGATCGGAGCCATGGACACCCACACCACCTCTGCGCCCGCTCCCACCACGTCGCCCCGCTGCTGCATTGCCGGCGGCGGCCCGGCCGGCATGGTGCTGGGCCTGCTGCTTGCGCGCGCGGGCGTGCCCGTCGTCGTGCTCGAGAAACACCTCGACTTCCTGCGCGACTTCCGGGGCGACACCGTGCACCCCTCGACCCTCGAAGTGCTGCACGAACTCGGCCTGCTCGACGCCTTCCTGCAACGCCCGCACAACCGCATCGAAGAGCTGCGCGGCACCTACGAAGGCCGCGGCGTGACCATTGCCGACTTCAGGCGGCTGCCCACGCACGCCCGCTTCCTGGTGCTCATGCCGCAGTGGGAGTTCCTGGACTTCATGTGCGACGAGGCGCGGCGCTACCCCGGCTTCGAGCTGTGGACCGACGCCGAGGCCGTCGGCCTGCTGCAGGACAAGGGCCGCGTCAACGGCGTGAAAGTGCGCGTCGGCGCCCGGCGCCCCGACAGCGGCGGCCCGAAGGACATCGAGTTGCACGCCTCCCTCATCGTGGCCGCCGACGGCCGCCACTCCACCCTGCGCGACGCCGCGGCGCTGCCGCACATCAGCTACGGCGCGCCCATCGACGTGCTGTGGATGCGCATTCCCAAGCTCCCCGGTGACCCCGAAGCCACCGGCGGCCACATCGCGGCGGGCCACCTCCTGGTGACGCTCAACCGCGGCGACTACTGGCAGTGCGCCTTCGTCATCCGCAAGGGCGGCAGCGCCGAACTGCAGTCGCGCGGCATTGCCGCCTTCCACGCCGAGATCGCGCGCATCGCGCCCTTCTTCGCCGCGCGCCTGCCCGAGGCCCTGCCCGACTGGGAGGCCGTGAAGCTGCTCGAAGTAAGCGTCGACCGGCTCGAATCGTGGTCGTGCCCCGGCCTGCTGTGCATCGGCGACGCCGCGCACGCCATGTCGCCCGTGGGCGGCGTCGGCATCAACCTCGCCGTGCAGGACGCCGTGGCCGCCGCCAACCTGCTGGCCGCGTCGCTGGCCGGCAGCGCCACCGACAAGGAAATCGACAACCTGCTGCCCCAGCTGCAGCGCCGCCGCGAATGGCCCGTGCGCGTCACCCAGGCCGCGCAGCGGCTCGTGCAGGACCGCGTGCTGATGCCCGTGCTCAGCCGCAAGGCAGCTGCATCGATCGCACCACGCCCCATGCCCTGGCCCCTGCGCCTGCTGGGGCGCTGGCCGTGGCTGCGCACCCTGCCCGCGCGCGCCGTGGGCATCGGCGTGCGGCCGGAGCACGTGCAGTCGCCGCGCGCGTGACGCGCGAGCCGGGTTCGCCGGATCAGCCGGGCCGGCGCGCCTGCGTCGGCTGGCGCGACCAGTACACGCCGTCGAGCCGGTCGAGCCGAACCTCGCCGCCCGTGGACGGCGCGTGCACGAAACGCCCGTCGCCCACATAGATGCCCGCATGCGTGGGCGACGCCGAGCCGAACAACACGAGGTCGCCCGAGCGAAGCTCCGACATCGGCACCGGCCGGCCGAAGCCCGCCATGCGCGACACCGTGCGCGGCGGCACCTGCCCCACGCTGTGGCGGTACACGTAGCCGATGAGCCCGCTGCAATCGAACCCGCCCTCGGGCGAGTTGCCGCCATAGCGGTACGGCGTGCCGACCAGCCCCAGCGCATGGATCGTGATGCTGTTCGACTGCTCCGACGTCAGCGGCGGGATGTTGCTGCTGGGCACCGAACCACCGGGCGCACGCGCGGGCGGCGGGCTCGCGCAGCCGATGGCCAGGAGGCAGGCGGTGACGGCGGGGACCAGTCGGAACAGGAGCCGCTGCTGCAGCAGTGACAGCGATGCGGGGGAATGAGGAGGCGTCGGCAATGGTGTGTCGAGCATGGGCGCAGGCCGGTCTTGTGGACGTGGCCCGACTCTAGCGCGAGTGAGCCGGATCGCAATGCAGAGGCCCTTGGCGGGCGGAGGTGCCTCAAGCGCCAGATGCCAGGAACATCAGGCCGAAGAACCTTCCGCAGCGCGCCAAGACACCGTTGCCGGGTACGGGCGCGCGGCTTTGAAGCACAGAAAAATTTCCAGGACGGCATCGGCCACAAACCACTCGTCGGACTTGAGTGCCACCTCGCCTGCGCCAAACACAAGCAGGGTCCCGTCGGGAAAGACCGGGCTCGGCTTGTCGTGAAACGCTCTCCATCGCTTTCCTGTTGCGGCTTCGAATCTCTCCACCATGCAGGTTGCCCTTCCCCCCGCGACCTGGACGTAGCTTCCGCCGTCATCCGTCAGCGATGCATACGAATGCTTTCCTGCACTCCAGAGGGCACGCACCTTCTGTTGGACTTGCGCATCTGAGGGTGCGTCGATCGCGACGAAGTTTTGTCCTTCCAAACGCATGGCATTCATACCGAGAAGGACCTTAGGCGCCGAAGACCAGCAGCAGGTTGTTCGCAGGCATCGCGTGCCGCTCGCGCAACGCGAGGCCGACTCGGCGTGCTTCTGCCACCACGTCGTCGAGCCGACGAATGCCCCACGCGGGATTGCGCGCGCGCAGGTCTTCGTCGAACGCCAGATTGCTCGGTGCCGTGGGGCCGTGCTGTGCTTCGTCTTCGAAGTAAGGCCCGTAGGTGATCAGCACGCCGCTGCCGGCACGCAGATGCCGCGAGGCACCGGCCATGAGCGCGGCGCAGGTGGGCCAGGGTGCGATGTGCAGCATGTTGGCGCAGTAGATGGCGTCGAACCCTTCTTCTGCTTTGCCTTCTTGAACGAACGCGGAGCCTTGCGAGGGCCACTGCGGCGCCATCACGTCAAGCAGCAGCGGTGGGCGCAGATTGGGCAGCGCGGCTTGCTCGACACGGCTGGCGATCGCGGGGAGCGAGCGGGCATCTGCGTCGGTGGGTTGCCAGGTCCATGAAGGCAAGGCGGCGGCGAACCAGGCGGCGTGTTGGCCGGTGCCGGAGGCGATTTCCAAGGCGGTGCCGCGCCCATCGAGGATGCGGGTCAGGGCATCGAGGATGGGTTGCTTGTTGCGGTCGGCGGCGAGGCTGAAGGGAAGGTCGGGCATCACGAGAAGCTTCGGGCAGGTACAACTTACAGGGTATCAAAGCAAGATCGCTCAGATCCGTTTCGTAGTTCCGCAATGTCGGCAATGCAGCGGTTGCCGTCGTTGGCGCCTGCGAGACGAATAGGTACTATCGGCCATAACCGGCCATTCACCTGGTCGCTTAAATGAACCCTGTATCCCTTGATCGAGGGCAGGGCTTGTCGGTTTGCGCGTTTCGCTGCCCGCCAGCCTGCTCCAAGTACTCGACAAACCCGTCGAAGGCATTCAACAAGGGCTGGAACCGCGCCGCACCGCCTTCCAGTTGGCACAAGGCGGAGCAGGTCGCCTCCAGCGTGGACAGTTGGTCGGGCCCATGGGCTTTGCGGATACGGTAGTGCGAAGGCGGCAGGTTGTGCAGGGCCAAGCGGGGCAACTGTTGCAGTGGCGGGCTTTGGTAGAGCATCTTTCGGCTTTTGCGCCAGGTGCCGTCCAGCACGACCAGGCGCAGGCGCGACGGGGCTTGCGGCCACTCGGGCGGTAGCGGGGGTGGGACTCGCAGGTCCGGGGCGGTATCTTGCAGACTGTCCGGGTACAGCAGCAGCGTGTGCTTGCCGTCCTCCGGCCAGACGGGTACGGCAAATGCCTCACCCACCACCAAGCGGCAGTGCTCCAAGCTGAGGTGCAGCAGGCGGGCACTGCCTTTGGCCTGGTGTACCTCCAACGGGTGCTGCAGCACTAGTACCTCCACCGTGTGGGCAGTAGGCGCGACCCAGCGGCAAATGCAGGCGCTGAGCGGGCGCAGGCAAGCGGTGCACTGGGGGCGTGGGACTACAGCGGCGGACATGGTTGGGTTTTATTCAGCGTGCCTGGCTAGACAATGCATGGAAGGAGATGTCTCTTAGTGGCGCGACGACCGGCAGCTTTGGACAATGTCGGAAGACCGCAGTGGGCCCGAGGACTAAACCGCTCGCGCGGTAGCCCGCCGCCAAGACCGCGCCGCGGGTAGAGATCGTGCCCTTGTCTATGTTGG
>NZ_JBWKYF010000095.1:0-20038 GCF_059423605.1 Variovorax sp. GW460-12-1-14-LB1 | reverse complement strand
CGCCGGGGGATGCCCCGGCGGGCTTCGTCGTTTTCTTCAGGTCTGCACGTCGTAGACCGTGTCGTGCGCTTCGACGGACGCCGGCAACTCCCAGCGATGCAGCATCTTCTCGATGCCCGCGTTCGACAGCGTCGTGTCGCGCTCGCGGTTGCGGCGCATCAGCTCGGCATGCGGCACTTCCAGGTACACCAGCTCGGTCTGCGCGTGGTACGCCCAGAGCAGGTCCAGCGTCTTGGTGCGCATCTGCTGGCTCAGGTGCGTGGCGTTCCAGACGAAGCGCTCCCGCTTGCGCAGCAGCGCCTTCGCCTGGTCGATCGCGTGGTGCGCGGCCAGGCCATCGTTCTCGCCGTGCCTGAGGCCCAGCTCGGCGCGCGCGTCGTCGAAGGACACGACCGGCCAGCCCTTGCGGTGCTGCGCCACCCAGTGGTTCTTGCCGCTGGCGGGCAGGCCGCACATCACCGTGACCTGCGATCCCGGCGTCTGGAACAGCGGGTAGTCGGGGCTGGTGTCGGCGCCGCGGAAGTAGGCCAGGCGCGTGTGCGCATCGGCCATCTGGCGCGGGCCCTCCCAGCAGCCTTCTTCCTGCGCCAGCTGCTCGAAGAGCGCGATGTCGGCCAGGCTGTCGGCGCGCTTCTCGTAGTGGCGCCCCCGCATGTCGCAGCGCGCCACGCAGCACAGGTCGGGCAGGCTCAGCTCCCACGAGAGCTTGTGCACCAGCCACTCGGGCCGCACGCCCTTGCGCGAGGCGAAGGCGTGGAACGGCACCTGGTGCACGGCGATGATCCGGCACACGGCCTCGCGCAACGCAAAGGGCACGCGGGCCTTCCACATCAGCACGCGCACGTCGACCGATCCGCGGCGCGAATGGCCAGGCTGGCCGATGCGGCCGCTGGCTTCGTCGATCACGGTGGTGTCGGGCTTGGCGATGTCGTGCAGCAGGCAGGCCATGAACAGCACGAAGCGGCCGTCGGCGTCGGCGCGCTGGTAGTGCGCGTCGGCCAGGAGCGCGTCGAGCACCATGCGCGTGTGGAGGCCGACGTTGCCTTCGGCGTGGTAGTACGGGTCCTGCGGCGTCTCTTCGAGGCGCAGCAGGGCCGGCAGCAGGTCGCAGCATTGGGCCCAGTCGTAGCCTTGGGCGGGCGCGGGGACCAGCGCCCGCAGATCGTCGTAAGTCATCGCTGCCTCCTTGTGTTGGTTGCCAGTTCGGTGGGATCGCGCAGCGTGCGCAGTCCCAGGTCGTGCCAGTTCACCGGCGGTGTCGGCGCGTAGAGGTCCACGCCCGGCGCCAGCTGGTTGGGCAGCACCGGCCGGCGGCTGTGGTGCGAGCCCGAGTCGAGGATGGTCTGCACGAAGTCCGGTCGCACCCACTTGTAGCGGCCCGTCACCTGGCCGCCGGATTCGGCCTTGAGGTACAGGCCCTCGGCGAGGTCGGACAGGTCGGTCTGCTGGCGCACCAGGTCGAGCGGCTGGCCTTCGTGCCGCACGGCCTGCTCGAAGGCCGGCTTCCAGTCGGTGCTGCGTGCCAGCGATGGCCGCACGAGCGAACGCAATTCCTTCGCGCTGCGCGGCATCTTGCCCTCGTACAGCACCGGCACCGACAGTACCGGCCCCTCGGCCAGCAGCGCATGCCGCGCGGCGGTCGACAGGAAGCACTGCGCCTGCCGGTCGTAGATATCGAACTCCAGGAAGAAGGCCGGCAGCCGGTCGTACCAGCAGCTGTGCTTGGCAAAGCACCACTCGCCGTACATCACGTAGCGGTCTTCGAGCCGTTCGAGCAGCGCCGCTTCATGGGCGGCGGCCCAGTGCTTGAACAGGTTGAACTGCCGCTCGCCCGCACCGCCTGCGAGGTAGTGGCCGCGCGACTGCAGCAGCAATTCACCGGCCGAAGTGAACGACACGGCCGCATTGGCGCCATCGAGTTTTTCCTCGATGACCACATGCAGGCCCTGCAAGGCGGACAACGGCGTCTGGCCGTCGTCGGTGTCGCCGGCCTGTAGCCGCGAGCCTTCCAGGTGCGCCGTACGTGGGTACTTGAGCAGCGGGATCGACGAAAGAGAAAGGGAAGAAGAGGCAAACACGTTGGTTCTCCAGATGTAAATCAGGAAAGACCGACAACGTGCGGGAGCGAAGCTGGAAGAGAGATCGACTCGGCGGCCGCGGTGGGCCGTGCCTGGTCAGTGTGGGAACGCAGCTTGGCGCCCGACATGACCAGCGAGTGGTGTTGTCGGCGTCAGAGGGTGATGACGGCGAATCGGGGCACTTGGCGCTCCAGGGGATCGAAGGGATCCGTGGGTGGATGAAAAAACGAAGGCGCGATTCTAGCGATGCGCCATGAAAAAAGCCGACCCTGAGGCCGGCTTTTTGGGGAGCTGTGTCTTCAGTGCATCAGGCCGTGGCCAGCGCCGCCGGGCGCGCCAGGCGCAGCGCGTGCATCCAGGCGCGGCGCAGCACGGCGGGCGAGCGCGATTCCTCGGGAATCAGCAGGAAGCCGCGGTCGCGCAGCGTGGTGCCCAGCGCGATCTGGCTGGTCAGCACGGTCAGCGGGATCGCCAGCAGCAGCGGCAGGCCGACGGGCATGAGCCAGATCAGCGCGCTCGGGTCGATCATGGCGACACCGACGGCCAGCATGGCGATCACCAGCGTCATGGGGGCCAGCTGCGAGGCAGCGACCTTCCACGGCACGGCGGCGGCTTCACGCGGGGGCGACTTCCAGTCGAGCTTGATGCCGGTGAGGGCGACGAGCACGAACAGCGAGTGGGCCAGCATGCGGACCGGGGCTTGCACGATGGCCAGGCCGGCTTCGAGCACCGAGCTCTTCACCAGGCCCCACACACCGCCGTACTGGCGTTGCTCGCCGCGCATCAGCACGGCGGCGATGCCCAGCACGCGCGGCAGGAACAGCAGGCACAGGGTCCAGACCCACAGGCCGGCCAGTTCGGCGGGCAGTACGTTCCAGCTCGACACGAGGCTCGAGCCGCTCAGCCACAGGGCGGTGCCCAGCGTCAGGAAGGCGAGCCACAGCGGGGCCGAGACATACGCCATGGTGCCGGTCACGAACATCGCGCGGTGCACCGGGTGGATGCCGGGCTCGGCCATCAGGCGGGCGTTCTGCAGGTTGCCCTGGCACCAGCGGCGGTCGCGTTGCAGCTCGGCCAGCAGGTCCGGCGGTTGCTGCTCGTAGCTGCCGACCAGGTCGGACACCAGCCACACGTGGTAGCCGGCGCGGCGCATCAGCGCGGCTTCGACGAAGTCGTGCGACATGATGCCGCCCGACATGCCGCCGGTGCCCTTGATCGGGGCCAGCGCGCAGTGCTTCATGAAGGCTTCGACGCGGATGATCGCGTTGTGGCCCCAGTAGTGCGACTCGCCGAGCTGCCAGAACTGCATGCCCAGCGTGAACAGGCGACCCGTCACGCGCGAAGCGAACTGCTGGGCGCGGGCGTGCAGCGTGACGTGGCCGATGGCCTGCGTCGCGGTCTGGATGATGCCAGCGGTGGGGTTGGCTTCCATCAGCTTGACCATCGAGGCCAGGCAGTCGCCGCTCATCACGGAGTCGGCGTCGAGCACGACCATGTAGCGGTAATCCTTGCCCCAGCGGCGGCAGAAGTCGGCGACGTTGCCGGCCTTGCGGTGCGTGCGGCGGGTGCGCAGGCGGTAGTACACCTCCACCTGCGGCTGGTTCGGGCTCTCGGCCAGCGCGGCGCGCAGGTCTTCCCAGGCGGCGCGCTCGGCGGCGGCGGTCTCGGGGTTGTAGCTGTCGGACAGCACGAACACGTCGAACTGCTTGGCGTGGCCCGTGGAGGCGACCGATTCGCAGGTGGCGCGCAGGCCGGCGAACACGGTGGCCACGTCCTCGTTGCAGATCGGCATGATGATCGCGGTGCGGGCCTCGGGGTTCATCGGGTGGTGGGCCACCTGTTTTGCCGAGAGGGCGTGCTTGTCACCGCGCACGGAAACGTAGAAGCCCATGAGCGCGGTCACGAAGCCGGTCACGACCCAGCCCGAGAGCAGGCCGTACAGGCCGATCTGGCCGTATTCGAGCCAGACGTTGTCGTAGTCGGGTTGCACGCTGGCGAACAGCGACGACGCGATCACGGTGCTCAGCAGCGTGAGCAGCATGAAGGCGAGGCGGCGCTGGCCGGCGGCGCGTTCCCAGGCCTGCGGGGCCGGGGTGGCTTGCTTGGCGGCGGGGGCGCTGTCGGCATTGCGGCCGGCGCCCAGGCGCACGAGCAGCGCGGTGCCGAGGCTGTTCCAGAAACCACGCCAGGGGCGCGGTGCCATGGAACCGCGGTTCAGCGGCGGTGCGGTGACGGCGTTGGGGTGGCGTTCCTCGCGCAGCGCGCTGCGGCGTGCGAAATCGGATTCGGCGAGGACGTTGAGGTGGGAGAAGTCGTTCGGCTTCATCGGTTCATTCACCAACGTTGCTTGTCGAGGGGGGTGTCGCCAATGGCCGGAAGGCGCTTGAAGACGCAGTCCGTGGCGGCGCCGCCGACGCCGGAGAGCGCGGTCAGCGAATGGCCCGCGGCACGGGGCCGCGAGGAGGAAAACTGCTTTTGACGCAGGCCGTCGCGCTGCGGACGCAGTGCGAAAGATGGGCTGGTAAGTGCTGTCATGCCAGTACAGGGGCAAACCCTGTGCCAGCCTGGAAAAACGCTTTTAAATCAACGACTTGGCGCGATCCGAAACCGTTTTCCGTGGGGGCGGGGCCTGCCGGGCCCCCGAAACCCCCGTTTTTGTCGCCGAATCCCGACAAGTCGGGGAGGCCCTCGGGAAACAGCCTTTCAAATCAACGACTTAGGCCTGTCGCTACTCGGCGACAGGGTCGCCGCCGGGAGCGACAACGTCGGCCTTGAAGTTGCCTGGCGTGAGTTCGTGCTTCTGCAGCAGGCGGTAGAACTCGGTGCGGTTGCGGTCGGCCAGGCGGGCGGCGTCGGCCACGTTGCCGTCGGTCAGCTTGAGCAGGCCGACGAGGTAGTCGCGCTCGAAACGCTGCTTGGCCTCGGCGTAGGTGAGCACCTCCACGCTCGGCACGCGCAGCGCGCGCTGCACCAGCGCCAGCGGGATCAGCGGCGAGCCCGACAGCGCGCAGACCTGCTCCACCACGTTGTAGAGCTGGCGCACGTTGCCCGGCCACGCGGCGGTGGTCAGCGCCTTCAGCGCCTCGGGCGCGAAGCCGGACAGCCGCTTGCCGTACTTGGTCGACAGCTTCTGCAGGAAGTGGTTGGCCAGCAGCGGAATGTCCTCGCGCCGCGCCGACAGCGGCGGCAGCGTGAGCGTCACCACGTTCAGGCGGTAATAGAGGTCTTCGCGGAACTGGCCGGCTTCCATCGCGGCGTCCAGGTCGCGGTGGGTGGCCGAGACGATGCGCACGTCGACCTCGATCGACTGGCTCGCGCCCAGCGGGCGCACCGCGCGCTCCTGCAGCACGCGCAGCAGCTTGACCTGCAGCGCGGGCGGCATGTCCCCGATTTCGTCGAGCAGCAGCGTGCCGCCGTCGGCCTGCTGGAACAGGCCTTTGTGGTTGGCGTGGGCGTCGGTGAAGGCGCCCTTCATGTGGCCGAACAGCTCGGATTCGAGCAGCGCCTCGGGAATGGCGCCGCAATTGACCGCCACGAAGGGCTTGTCGGCGCGCGCGCTGGCCTTGTGGATGGCGCGCGCCAGCAGTTCCTTGCCGGCGCCGGAGTCGCCGCGCAGCAGCACGGAGGCGTCCGACTTGGCGACCATGCGCGCCTCGGCCAGCAGCTCGGCCATGCGGTTGCTGCGGCTCACGATTTCCGAGCGCCAGCTGTCGTCGCCGGTCTTGCTGGGCGTGGTGGTGGGCGCACCGAGCGCCAGCGCCTGCGAGATCTTCTCGAGCAGTTCGCGCGCGTCGTAGGGCTTGGTGAGGTAGGTGAACACGCCGCGCGCCGTGGCCTCGACCGCGTCGGGAATGGTGCCGTGCGCGGTCAGCAGGATCACCGGCAGCGTCGGGTGGCGCTTGCGGATCTCGTCGAACAGCTGCAGGCCGTCGCGCCCGGGCAGGCGCACGTCGCTGAGCACCAGTTGCGGGTGCTCGATCTCGAGCTGCGTGAGCGCGGTCTCGGCCGAAGTGACGGCCGTGACCTGGTAGCCCGCCGACACCAGCCGCATCGAGAGCAGCCGCAGCATGTCCGGGTCGTCATCGACCACGAGGAGGCGGGCACCAGCTGTACTCATGGGTTGGATCTGCTTCCGTTGGAGGGCGTGGGGGCCGGCGTGTTGGGCCGGGCGAAGCTGCGCTCGATGGCGCGCAGCGCCTCGATGCGCTCGTTGAGCTGGTCGATGCGGCGCTGGCTGTCGCGCAGCTGCTGCACCTGCTTGTCGCGGTCGTCTTCGACGCGGCGCTGCTCGACATAGCGCGCCGCCAGCGCCCGCGCGAGCGGATGCAGCGGCTGCGCCTCGGGCGCGGGGTTGGCGATCACGCGCTGCAGCAGGCCCAGTGCGCGCGCCAGGTCGGCCGGCACGCGGGTCTGCGCGAGCAGGATCGCCAGCTGCATCTGCGCCGCCGGCGTTTCGCCCTGTTCGCCGACGCGGGCGATTTCCGCACTCAGGTCGGCGCCGCCCAGCGGGCGCACCTTGTCGGCATAGGCCAGCATGGTCGAAACGGGGCCTTGAGTGAGCTGCGTGAAGAGCGAGGCCGGCTGCGTGGCCGGCGCGCGGGGCTCGGCCTCGACCGGCACGACGCGCGGCGCGGCCACGGGCGGCGGCAGCGCGTCGGCTTCGGCCGGCGGCTTGGGCTGGGAGGCGCAGGCCGCCAGCAGCAGGGCGCATGGCACGGCCATGGCCCCGGCGAAGGTGGATCTGCGGACGAACGAAAGGAACATGGGTCGAAAAAGGCGCGGGGCGGTGTGGGTGGGGTGTCCGGGGTCAGGTCGTGCGCGGCAGTTCAATGCGAAAGCGTGCACCGGGGCCGTCCGGCAGCAGGGCGATGCGGCCCCCATGGGCTGCAATGTACTCCTGCACGATGGAAAGTCCGATGCCGGTGCCTTTCACCGTGTGCTCGGGCTGGCGCTCGCCGCGGAAGAAGGGTTCGAAGATGCGGTCGCGGTCGTTCACGGCAATGCCGGGGCCGGCGTCGCACACGTCGATGTGCACCGCCTCGGGCGTGCCCGACACGGCCAGCGTGATGACGCCGTCGGCGGCCGAGAAGCGGATCGCGTTCGACAGCAGGTTGGCGATGGCGGTGCCGAGCTTGGTGCGGTCGACCGTGAGGGCGATCGGCTCGCCCTCGGCGCGCACGCGCAGGCCGTGCGCCTGCCACTGCAGGCGCTGGGCCTCGATCTGCTCCTCGATCAGCGGCAGCAGCTCGGTGCGTTCGCGGCGCAGCTCGCGCGCCTCGAAGGCGGCGGCGTTGAAGCGCAGCAGCGCCTCGATCTGGTTCTGCAGCGACACGGTGTTCTGCTGCAGGATCTGCGCGACCTCGAGCTGGGCCGGGTTCAGCGGGCCGGTCACGCCGTCCTCGAGCAGCGACACGCCTTCGCGCAGCGCCGCCAGCGGCGTCTTCAGCTCGTGCGACACGTGGCGCAGAAAGCGCGCCTTGTCGGCGTCGAGCTCGGTCAGGCGCAGCCGCAGCCATTCGAGCTGCTGCGACACGCGCCGCACGTCGGCCGGGCCGCGGATGTCGATGGGTTCGTCGAGCCGGTTCTGGCCCAGGCCGACGATGGCGTTCTCGAGCCGCTTGAAGGGGCGCGCCAGCCAGATGCCGAAGGCCAGCGCCAGCGACACGGCCAGCACGCTGGCGGCCACCACCTCGCGCATCAGCCGGCGGCGCGCGTTCTCGATGCGCTTGGCCAGCGCGTCGTTCTGCGTTTCGATCAGGAACTGCGCCTGCTGGGCGATGTTGGTGTTCAGCGCGTCGAGTTCGCGGAACTGCATCGCCATCGTGCTCTCGCGCGCCAGGGCGCTGTCGGGGCTGCCGCCGAGCAGCCCTTCGATCACGCCGAGCTGGCTGCGCCACATGTCGATGCCGGCGGCCGGCAGGCCGTTGCGTTCCAGGCGCTCCAGCACCTGGTGGGCTTCGCGCGCCGCCTCGTCGAAGCGGCGACGCAGCACGGCGTCGTTGAGCACCAGCGACTGGCGTCCCGCGCGTTCCATGGCCGCGCTGCGCTCGGCCAGCGACTGCGAGGCGCCCGACAGGCGCAGCGCGCGCGCGGCGGCGTCGCGGCTTTGCGTGACGAGCGCGTCGTACTGCAGCACCGAGCGCAGCGCCACGCCCACCAGCAGCGCGGTGATCAGCAGGAAGGCAAACAGCAGGAGCTGCTGGAACGAGCCCCGGACGGACGGTCGCTTCGCCATCAGTGGGCGAGCGCCGTGGCAGCAGCAGCCAGGGCCGATTCGCGCGTGACCACTTCGCCGCGCAGCGTGTAGGCCAGCGAGCGGGTGATGCGCAGGTCGGCCATTTGGCCCACGAGGCGGGCGTCGCCTTCGAAGTTGACGACGCGGTTGCAGGCGGTGCGGCCCATGAGTTCGTTCGCGTCCTTGCGCGAGGCGCCCTCGACCAGCACGCGCTGCGTGCTGCCCACCAGCGCATCGCCGAAGCGGCGCACGTTGCCGTCGATCACGCGCTGCAGCGTCTGCAGTCGCGCCAGCTTCACCTCGTGCGGCGTGTCGTCCTGCAGCGCGGCGGCGGGCGTGCCGGGGCGCGGGCTGAAGATGAAGCTGAAGCTGTTGTCGAACTGGCAGTCGTCGATGAGCTTCATCATCTTGTCGAAGTCGGCGTCGGTCTCGCCGGGGAAGCCGACGATGAAGTCGCTGGACAGGGCCAGGTCGGGGCGGATGGCGCGCAGCTTGCGCACTGTGCTCTTGTATTCCATGGCCGTGTAGCCGCGCTTCATGGCCATGAGGATGCGGTCGCTGCCGTGCTGCACCGGCAGGTGCAAATGCGAGACGAGCTGCGGCACCTTGGCGTAGGCCTCGATGAGCCGGGGCGTGAACTCGTTCGGGTGGCTGGTTGTGTAGCGGATGCGCTCGATGCCGGGGATCTCGGCCACGTACTCGATGAGCAGCGCGAAGTCGGCGATTTCGGCGGTGTCGCCCATCTTGCCGCGGTAGGCGTTCACGTTCTGGCCCAGCAGCGTGATCTCGCGCACGCCCTGGTCGGCCAGGCCGGCAATTTCGACCAGCACATCGTCGAGCGGGCGGTTCACTTCCTCGCCGCGGGTGTAGGGCACCACGCAGTAGCTGCAGTACTTGGAGCAGCCTTCCATGATCGACACGAAGGCCGTGGCGCCTTCGACGCGCGCGGGCGGCAGGTGGTCGAACTTCTCGATCTCGGGGAAGCTGATGTCCACCTGCGGGCGGTCCAGGCGCTCGCGGTCGTTCAGCATCTCGGGCAGGCGGTGCAGCGTCTGCGGACCGAACACGATGTCGACGTACGGTGCGCGCGCGATGATGGCCTGGCCTTCCTGGCTCGCCACGCAGCCGCCCACGCCGATCTTCACGCCCTTGGCCTTCAGGTGCTTCACGCGGCCGAGGTCGGAGAACACCTTCTCCTGCGCCTTCTCGCGCACCGAGCAGGTGTTGAACAGGATGAGGTCGGCCTCGTCCACGTTCTGCGTGGGTTCGTAGCCCTGCGCGGCGTGGAGCACGTCGGCCATCTTGTCCGAGTCGTACTCGTTCATCTGGCAGCCGAAGGTCTTGATGAATACTTTTTTCATGGGGAGCTCTCTGTGCCCTTCGCAAAGAGGAAGGGCTGCGAGGCGCGCGTGGCGCCCGCGGATTTTTGCTTGCTTGCGGCCCGGCCGCGTTACTGCGTGTTCAGCGTGTCGTTCGAGACGAACGGCCAGATGTTCAGGAACGGCTTGTTCAGCGATTCGCGGCTGGCCATGGCCTCGTCGGGCGTCAGGATCCAGACTTCGCGCAGCAGCCCGGCGGCGTCGCGCGTGTAGTTCACGAGGTACTTCTGGCCGACGATGGCGCCGGGCATGACCAGCATGTTCTGCGGGCTGCGGATGCGCGCGCCGGCGCCCAGGCGGTCGGCCCGGCCGTCGAGCTCGACGTCGGGGGCGCTGGTCACCATGAACTTGCCGCGCAGCGTGCCGATGGGGAAGTTGCGCCCGCCATTGAGCGACTCGTTCTGGGTCTGCGGACGGGGCACCTCGTCCTGGGCGCTGGCGTGGAGGGAGAAAAGACCTGCGGCGCCGGCAAGGGCTGCGCAAAGGGCGAGGGAGGTGAGTGTTTTCGTGGGTGTCTTGCAGCGGTTCATGGGGTATATCCAGAGGCTGTGGACCGGCGATTTTAGCGAGGGGGTGTTTTCCCTCATACCGGGTGCAGCGGGTGGTGCGGGGGCTTTGCGTCGGCCTGCTTTACATTTCTTTACGGCGCCCGTGAACACCGTGCGTCGGCCACTGCTCCAATAGCTGCTGTCAGCCCAAAGTGCACAAGAACCCATGAAGAAATCTGCCGCCTTCGCCCTCGCGGGCGTGTTGATCGTAGCCGTCGCAGGCGGCTGGTGGCGCATGTCGGGCGATCGGCCCGTCACGAAGGACACGAAGGATGCCAAGGCCGCGAACGCCGGGCCTCCCGCCGCGCTGGTCACGCTGGCCACGGCCGAGAAGCAGGACGTGCCGGTCACGGTGCAGGTCAACGGCAGCGTGGTTTCGCTCAACAGCGTCGACCTTCGCCCGCAGGTCACCAACACCGTGAGCGCGGTGCACGTCAAGGAAGGCCAGTTCGTGAAAGCAGGGCAGCTGCTCTTCACGCTCGACGACCGCAACGACCAGGCCAACCTGGCGCGCGCCCGGGCCCAGCAGCAGAAGGACGAGGCCACCATGGCCGACCTGGAGCGCCAGTACAAGCGCAGCCAGGACCTGGTGGCGCAGAACTTCATTGCCAAGAGCGCGGCCGACGCCACGCTGTCGCAGCTCCAGGCGCAGCGCGCCGCCGTCGCGGCCGACCGCGCCGCCGTGCAGTCGGCGCAGGTGGCGCTGGGCTATGCCACGCTGCGCGCGCCCATCGCGGGGCGCATCGGCGCCGTCAACATCTACCCGGGCACGCTGGTGCAGCCCACGCTGTCGCTGGTCACCATCACCCAGCTCGACCCCATCGCCGTGAGCTTCCCGGTGCCCGAGGGCAACCTGCAGGACCTGCTGGCCGCGGCGCGCACGCGCGCCAAGGTCGAGGCGCTGGTCACGGGCCGCCGCGAGCCGCTGTTCGGCACGCTCGACTTCGTCGACAACACGGTCGACCCACAGATCGGCACCGTGCGCGCCAAGGCTGTGTTCGCCAACGCCGACCAGAGCCTGTGGCCCGGCCAGTTCGTCAACACGCGCATCACGGTGCGCATGCTCGACGGCGTCACCGTGGTGCCGGCCGCGGCGCTCATGATGCTGTCCGACGGCGCCACGCTGTACGTGGTCGATGCCGAGCGCAACGCGGCGCGCCGCCAGGTCAAGGTGCTGCACACCTTCGGCACCAAGGTGGCCGTGAGCGGCGTGACGCCCGGCGAGCAGGTCGTGATCGAAGGCAGCCAGAACGTGCGCCCGGGTGGCAAGGTGCGCATCGACGTGAAGGCGCCGGCCGGACCGGGCGGGGCGCCTGCCAACGGCACCACGGGCGTCACGCCCGGCAGCGCCGCTTCGTCGGATGTTCAGCCGGCACGAGAACGCGCATGAACATCTCAGAGCTCTGCATCCGCCGTCCGGCGATGACGGTGCTGCTGTCGGCGGCCGTCGTGGTCATCGGCATCTTTGCGTACTTCAGCATCCCGGTGGCGGCGCTGCCCAGCTACAACACGCCGGTCATCAACGTCAACGCGCAGCTGCCGGGCGCCAGCCCCGACACCATGGCGAGTTCGGTCGCGCTGCCGCTCGAAAAGCAGTTCTCGACCATCCCCGGCCTGCAGACCATCAGCTCGGTGAACACGCAGGGCGTGACCTCGCTCACGCTCGAATTCGTCAGCAGCCGCGACATCGACGCCGCTGCCGTCGACGTGCAGGCCGCGCTGCTGCGCGCCCAGCGCCAGCTGCCGCAGGAACTCACGCAGCTGCCTTCATACCGCAAGGTGAACCCGGCCGATGCGCCGGTGCTGTTCATCGCGTTGATCTCGCCGTCGATGAACCCCTCGGAGCTCAACGACTACGCCGAGAACCTCATTTCGCCCACGCTCTCGACCATCGACGGCGTGGCGCAGGTGGGCGTGTACGGGCGCAAGGCCTTCGCGGTGCGCATCAAGGCCAACGCCGACCTGCTCAACGCGCGCAACATCACGCTCGACGAGCTGGCCAAGGCGGTGAACTCGGCCAACGCCAACACGCCGGTCGGCACGCTCGACGGCCCGCGCCAGACGCTCACCATCCAGGCCAATCGCCAGCTCATGAAGGCGGCCGACTTCGCCAAGCTGATCATCGCGCAGCGCAACGGCGCGCCGGTGCGGCTGGACGAAGTGGCCACGCTCGAAGACAGCTTCGAGTCGGTCAAGACCGCCAGCAGCTTCAACGGGCAAGACTCGATTTCGCTGGCCGTGCAGCGCCAGCCCAATGCCAACACCGTGCAGGTGGTGGACGCGGTGCGTGCGCTCATCCCGCGCTTCAAGGCCGAGCTGCCGCAGTCGGTCGAGATCCACATGGTCAACGACCGCTCGCTCTCGATCCGCGAGGCGGTGCACGACGTTCAGCTCACGCTGCTGGGCACCATCGCGCTGGTGGTGCTGGTGATCTTCCTGTTCCTGCACCGGCTGGTGGCCACGCTGATTCCGGCGGCCACCATCCCGATCTCGCTGATCGGCGCGGTGGCCCTGCTGTACGCCTTCGGCTACAGCCTGGACAACGTCTCGCTGCTGGGCATCACGCTGGCCGTGGGCCTGGTGGTGGACGACGCCATCGTGGTGCTCGAAAACATCATGCGCTACGTCGAGAAGGGCATGGAGCCGATGGCCGCCGCCCTGCGCGGCGCGCGCGAGGTGGGCTTCACCATCGTGTCGATCTCGATCTCGCTGGTGGCCGTGTTCATCCCGATCTTCTTCATGCCGGGCGTGATCGGTCTCTTGTTCCACGAGTTCGCCGTGGTGGTGGCGCTGGCCGTGCTGGTGTCGGCCGTGGTGTCGCTCACGCTCGTGCCGATGCTCGCGAGCCGGCTGCTCAGGCACGTGCCGCGCAAGGCCGGCGCGCTCGACCACGAGGAAGAGCACCCCGAGCCCGGCACGGCGATCGGCCGTGCCTTCGAGCGCGGCTACCGCGCGGTGCACGGCGGCTACATGCGCACGCTCGACTGGACGCTCGGGCATCGCGCGCTGATGCTGGTCATGGCGGGGCTGACCTTCGTGGTCACGGCCTGGCTCTTCGTCAGCATTCCCAAGGGCTTCTTCCCCGAGGAAGACATCGGCCAGATCCAGATCACCACCGAGGCGGCCGAAGACATCTCGTTCACCGCCATGAAGGCGCTGCAGGACCGCGTGGCCGCCGCGCTCAAGGCCGACCCGAGCGTGGACTACGTGAGCTCCTTCGTCGGCGTGGGCGGCCCGACCGCCACGCAGAACTCGGGCCGGCTGTTCGCGGTGCTCAAGCCGCGCAGCGAGCGCCCCAAGATGGCCAAGGTGCTCGAGTCGCTGCGCCAGCGCTTCCGCGAGATTCCGGGCATTGCCGTCTACATGCAGCCGGTGCAGAACCTGCGCCTGGGCGGGCGCCAGAGCAAGGCGCGTTTCCAGTACACGCTGCAGAGCGTGAATGCCGGCGAGATGGTGCCGTGGTCGACCAAACTCATGGAGCGCATGCGCGCCGACCCCGACTTCCGCGACGTGACGAGCGACTCGCAGAACCGCGGCCTGCAGGCCACGCTGGAGATCGACCGCGACAAGGCCGGCGTGCTCGGTGTGGCCGTGGGCGACCTGCGCACCGCGCTGTACAACGCGTACGGCGACCGCCAGATCGGCAGCATCTACGGCGCCAGCAACACCTACCAGGTGATCCTGTCGGCGGCCGACAGCGACCGCCAGTTCGAGGAAGACGTGGCGCGCCTGTCGGTGCGCAGCACCACCGGCAAGCTGGTGCCGCTGTCGGCCTTCTCGACCGTCAAGCGCACCGTGGGGCCGACCTCGGTCAACCACCAGGGCCAGCTGCAGGCGGTGACGGTGTCGTTCAACCTCGGCCCCGACGTGCCGCTGGGCAACGCGACCGCGAAGATCGACCGCTTCAAGGAAGAGCTGAAGATGCCGCAGTCGATCATCACGACCTACGGCGGCGACGCGGCGGTGTTCCAGAGCTCGCAGGGCAGCCAGGCCGTGCTGCTGGTGCTCGCGGTGCTGGTCATCTACGTGCTGCTGGGCGTGCTGTACGAGAGCTACATCCACCCGCTGACGATTCTGGCGGGCCTGCCCTCGGCGGCGGTGGGGGCGCTCATTTCGCTGAAGCTCTTCGGCTTCGACCTCACGCTGATCGCGACCATCGGCATCCTGCTGCTGATCGGCATCGTGAAGAAGAACGCGATCATGATGATCGACTTCGCCCTGGACGCGCAGCGCACCGAGGGCATGCAGCCGGTCGACGCGATCCGCGAGGCCTGCCGGCTGCGCTTCCGCCCGATCCTGATGACCACGCTGGCTGCGCTGATGGGCGCGCTGCCGCTCGCGCTGGGCCTGGGCGCCGGCGCCGAGCTGCGCCAGCCGCTGGGCGTGGCGGTGGTGGGCGGGTTGATCTTCTCGCAGGTGATCACGCTGTACATCACGCCCGCGATCTACCTGGCGCTCGACCGCTACAGCGGCAGCGGGCCGATGGTGGAGCTGCCGGGCGAGGCGAAGGCCGAGGCTGCGGCGGGGCACGCGGCCTCGCACGCCTGAGGGCGATTCAAATCACGCGCCTGACGGCGATTCAAAAGATGCCGGATGGCCATGAGCGTGAGCCACCCGGCCAGGAAGGACTTGTGCAGTCCCGCGTTGCGCCACACCCGGACCATCGCCCATTGAAGGCGCTCCGGCCTCTCTCCTCAACGGCTCTCTCCATTCCCTCCGCCGCTGCTCTTCCCATGTGTGTGACGGGATGAATGATCGCGAGGGGGTGAGGGTGTCGACGGTATCCAGCGATACAGGAAGCGGGCTTTTTCCTTACGGTGTCGCGTCGCGGAAACGATGCAGGGCCGGCGCATTCGGAATGCTGACCTGCCGGGCCCGCGTTTCAATGAGCCCTTCTCTTGCCAGCGCATTCAACGTGCGCGTGACGGTGACGCGGCTCAGGGCCGTCATCGCGCCGATCTGCTCGTGGGTCAGATCGACGGTGAGTTGTTTCGGTGCCTGCGCCGATGGCGGGCGTGCCACCCGCAGCAGCAAGTCGATGACCCGCTCCTTGGGCGCCGCCGAGGCCACCCCGGCCAGCTTGGCGACGATCATGTGGTTCTTGAAGCCGAGCAGCTGGATCAACGAGGTCGCGAGTTCGGGCAGCGCCGAAAACTGCTGCGCGACATCCGCCGGTCGATAGCGGCTGAGAACGGCCGGTGCGACCGCCCGGGTCGTCGTGGGCCGGGGGCTGTCGGCAAACGCCGGGCCTTCGCCGAAGATCGCGCCCGGCCCGAAGATCTCGAGCAGGAACTCCGTGCCGTTGCTTCGGTGGATCGTGGAATGCACGAAGCCCGATCGCAAGAGATAGAAGTAATCGTGCCGTTCGCCTTCGCGCGCAATGGTGTCGCCGGCCTCCAGGGTGACGAAACTTCCCAGGTGCGTGGCGTCGATCCACGGCGCGGACAGCGACTGGGAGGCATCCCAGCTGGCGTAGGCCGAGGGCGTGGGGTTCGTTCTTTTCATGGGAGCGTCTTGCCCGGGGCGAAGAGAGGCAAGCGGCTCACCCCACTAGGTCGTGGTCTCGTCCAGCGGCGCGTCCGTCGCCAGGTGCGCGATGTCGCTCCAGCCGACGAGGCTGAAGCCCTCGGGCGTCCACAGCATGCGGTTGATGGCCGCGTTGCCGAGCTGCCAGGTGCGCGGCGCCTGCAGCTCCTGGCGCGTGGCGGCGCGGTAGAGCACGTCCATCACGCCGCCGTGAGCCACCAGCACCACCAGCTGGCCCGGGTGGCGCGCGGCGATGGCCGAGGCGGTGCCTGTCACGCGGTCGCGAAAGGTCAGCAGGCTCTCGCCACCGCCTTCGGGCTCGAACTCGGGGTCGCGCTCGCGCCAGCGGCGCGCGTCCTCGGGCAGCGTGGCTTCGATCTCGGCGAAGCTCATGCCCTCGAAGCGGCCGAAGGCGCGCTCGCGCAGGCCCAGGTCGGGTTGCACCTGGAGGCCGTGGGGCTCGGCGATGGCCTGGGCGGTCTGCCAGGCGCGCGAGAGGTCGCTGGCATAGACCGCCGCGATCGGCTCGTCCGCCAGCGCCTGTCCGGCGCGCTGCGCCTGCCAGAGGCCCGTGGCATTGAGGCCGATGTCGAGGTGGCCCTGGATGCGGGTGTCGACGTTCCAGGCGGTCTCGCCGTGGCGCACGGCGATCAGGCGGGTGAGATTGGCTTCCATCCGTCCGAATTCTAGAAGTGCGTCATTTCTTGGCAGCCGGCGCGAGCTCGATGTTCACGCGGCGCTCGCCCGGCGGCGGGTTCGGAAAGCCTTGCAGCGCGGCCTCGAACATCACCGGCAGGATCGCCGCGCTCGAACTGTAGGGGCCGTCGTTGCGCGCGCGGGTCTCGTACACCACGCGGTGGCTGCCGCCCGCCTCGCGCAGCACGAGGCTCACTTCGCGCTGGTACCAGGGGTTGGCCGGCGGCGTGAACATCGGGCCGCCGTACCAGCCGCTGCCATACCAGCGGTGGCCGTAGTAGCCGCCGTAGCCGTAGCCCCACGGGCCGGGCCCGTACAGCCACGGATCGGCCCAGGGCGACAGCGCCGCCGTGACGCGCGCGCCGATCTGCGCCGTGTACTGCGGCCTTGTGTCGTCGCGGCGCAGGCCGACCTTGTCGAGCGCGGCCGCGGCCATGGCCTCCAGGCCTTCCTGGCGCGCCGTGTCGGCCTGCTGCGAAGGCAGGCGCTCGAAGCGGTAGGTGGCACCGGGCGGCACGGTCGTGCCCGGCGTGGCAAAGCTCTTGACGTTGCTGTCGACCACCCAGGAGGTGGCGCAGCCGCTCAGGGTTGCTACCAAAAATAGAGCTGAAAACGCACGATACATAAGGGTCTCCGGGCCTGCGGCCCTCAAAGTCCCCTGGGTTGCCCGTCAGAAGGTGTAAATGAATCCGGCGTGGCCGAGCAGCCCGTCCAGGCGCGTCCCATCGAGGCGCAAAGCGCAGCCATAGCCCAAGCTATGGCGAGCATTTGCAACGAAGAGGGGGCGTGTCTGGGCGGGATGAGCGGACATGTCGGGTTCGTTTACACCTTCTTAGCCCTGGACGATGCGCAGGGCCGAGGGTGCCTGGGAGAGCAGGTCGAAAGCGGGCGTGTCGAAGGCCTTGTCGCCGTTCTCGTCGGCCACGCCCGTCGCCTTCAGACCCTGGAAGTCGTGCAGCGTTCCGTCCAGCAGGTGCGAAGGCACGACGTTCTGCAGCGCGGTGAACATGTTTTCCACGCGGCCGGGGTACTTCTTGTCCCACTCGCGCAGCATCTCGCCGACCTGCTTGCGCTGCAGGTTTTCCTGGCTGCCGCACAGCGTGCAGGGAATGATCGGGAACTCGCGGTGCTGCGCCCAGCGCACCGTGTCCTTTTCGGCCACGTAGGCCAGCGGACGGATCACGATGTGCTTGCCGTCGTCGCTCACCAGCTTGGGCGGCATGCTCTTGAGCTTGCCGCCGAAGAACATGTTGAGGAAGAAGGTCTGCAGCATGTCGTCGCGGTGGTGGCCCAGCGCGACCTTGGTGGCGCCCAGCTCGTCGGCCACGCGGTACAGGATGCCGCGGCGCAGCCGGCTGCACAGGCCGCAGGTGGTCTTGCCCTCGGGAATGACACGCTTGACGATGCTGTAGGTGTCCTGGTTCTCGATGTGGAAGTCCACGCCGAGCTCGCTCAGGTACTTGGGCAGCACCTCTTCGGGGAAGCCGGGCTGCTTCTGGTCGAGGTTGACCGCGACGATGTCGAAGTGGATGGGCGCGCGCGCCTTCATCTTGAGCAGGATGTCGAGCAGCGCGTAGCTGTCTTTTCCGCCCGAGACGCACACCATGACCTTGTCGCCCTCTTCGATCATGTTGTAGTCGACGATGGCCTGGCCGACCTGGCGGCACAGGCGCTTCTCGAGCTTGTGCGTCTCGCGTTCGATCTTCAGCGAGTTGGAGGGCGCACCGGCTTCGGGCGTATCGTCGATCCAGACGGCGTTCATTGGGGGGCTACTTCGGGCAAATCAGGGGAAAGACCCCCGATTTTGCCTTGGATCACCATTCCCCGGCTTCGATGCGGATGGCGACTTCGCAGTCGTCGAAGATTTCGAGCTTGGCGATCTTCACGCGCACGCCCCGCACGCCGGGCAGTTGCAGCAGGCGCTGCGCGAGCTTGCCGATCAGGCTTTCGAGCAGGTTGACGTGCTCGGCGGTGCACTCGTCGATGATGATGCGGCGCACCTTGCGGTAGTCCAGCACGTGGAAGATGTCGTCGTCCTGCGGCAGCAGCGGCTGCGGGCCGAGGTTGAGTTCGGCGTCCACCAGGATCGGCTGCGGCGCGGTCTTTTCCTGCTCCAGGATGCCCAGGTTGGCGTCGAAGCGCAGGCCCTGGAGGGTGAGTGTCTGGTGGCCGTGCGGTGTGTTCGTGGACATGGTGGTGGTGCTCGTCACATGAGCGAGAAGTCGCGCTCGAATTTCATGAGGTGCTGGCCGCCGTCGACGAGCAGCGTGGTGCCGGTGATCGAGCTGTTCTCCAGCGCGAACTTCACGGTGGCGGCCACGTCTTCCGATGTGGACGAGCGGCCCAGCGGCGACAGCTTGTGCAGTTGCGCGAACTTGTCGTCGTCGAGCATGTGGCTCGCCAGCGTGAGGCCGGGCGCCACGCCCACCACGCGCACGCGCGGTGCGAGCGCCAGCGCCAGCATGGGGGTGGCGGCTTCGAGCGCGGCCTTGGAGAGCGTGTAGCTCAGGAAGTCGGGGTTCGGGTTCCACAGCTTCTGGTCGAGCAGGTGCACCACGGCGCCGCCGTGCGCATCGCGCCGGGCCAGGTGGTCGTGCAGCGCCTGCGCCAGCAGGATGGCCGCGCCGGTGTTGCTGCGCGCGTGGCGTTCCATGAGCGCGTAGCTGAAGCTGGCGGCGTCGTCGTGCTCGAAGAGGGCGGCGCTGTGCACCACGGCATCCACGGCACGAAAGCGCGCCGCCACGCGCGGCAGCAGGGCGCGCGTGGCCTGCTCGTCGGCCAGGTCGGCCTCGAACAGCGCCGAGTCGCCCGAGCGCGCGGCGCAGTCGGCCACGGTCTGCTCGGCCTCGGCGCGCGAGCTGCGGTAGTGCACCGCCACCTGCCAGCCGCCCGCGGCGAGCGCCAGCGCGATCTCGCGGCCCAGCCGGCGGCCCGCGCCCGTGACGAGGACGGTGCGGCGGCGATCGGAGGAGGAGGGTGGGATGACGCTCATTCGGAGGAAGAAGACAGAAGACAGGAAGAGGACAATGGCGCCGTGACGACGCCAACGACAAACAGTTTACCCATCGCCCTCGACCATCTGATTGCCCGCTCCGTCGAGCGCGCGGGCGGATGGATCGGCTTCGACCGCTTCATGGCCCTGGCCCTGTATGCGCCGGGGCTGGGCTATTACGCCAACACCTCGGCCAAGTTCGGCCACATGCCCTCGTCCGGCAGCGACTTCGTGACCGCGCCCGAGCTGACGCCGATGTTCGGGCACACGCTCGCGGTGCAGGTGCTCGAGGCGCTGGAGAAGACCGGCACCGACACGGTGTGGGAGTTCGGTGCGGGCTCGGGGGCGCTGGCGGTGCAGCTGCTGCATGCGCTGGGCGAGATGGGGCGCGGCGATGTGCGCTACCGCATCGTCGATCTGTCGGGCACCTTGCGGGAGCGGCAGCAGCAGGCGCTGGCGGGGTATGCGGGGCGGGTCGAATGGCTTGGGGAGCTGCCTGAGTCCATGCAGGGCGTGGTGGTCGGCAATGAAGTGCTCGATGCGATGCCGGTGCAGTTGCTGGCGCGGGTGAAGGGGGCTTGGTT
>NZ_JBWKYF010000094.1:0-20425 GCF_059423605.1 Variovorax sp. GW460-12-1-14-LB1 | reverse complement strand
AGGGTCGCCTTTCTTTTGCCTACGTTTCTTTGGCGAAGCAAAGAAAAGTAGGTCGGCCGCCGGGCCGAGACCCGGCCTCGGGAAGCAAACCAGATAGCGCCCTAAACATCACCCCCGAAACCTCTTCCGAGTCAACGCCAAAGCAATCCAGAAAGCAACAACCGCATACAAAGCCAACACACCCGCATGCACCCACCACCCCTCAGGCCACCGATCCATGAACAACGGTCGCACCAAAGCAACAGCATTCGTCAACGGCAACCAAGCCGCAACAGAACGCACAACAGAAGGCAGCTGCTCCAGCGGAAAAAACACCCCACTCAAAAACATCATCGGCGTCATGAACAACGTGAAGTAGTACGTAAAAAAGTCATACCCCTTAGCCAACGCATTGAAGATCAGTGCCACCGAAGAAAACGTGATCCCACACCCAATCAACACCATCCAGGCCACGATCAACTTCGGGCTGTGACTGATTCCAAGTCCCAGCATCACAAACAAGATCGCAGTCACAGTAAAAATCGACTTGAACGCCGCCCACAGCATCTCCGCAAGCACGATGTCATCCAACCCCACCGGCGCATTCATGATCCCGTCCCACGTCTTCTGCACATGCATCCGAGAAAACGCCGAATACAGCGCCTCGAAGCTCGCCGCATTCATCGCGCTCATGCAGATCGACCCACTCGCCAGGAACAGGATGTAGGGCACCTGCGTGCCGTCCACCGTCACCTGTCCCACCAAAGCGCCCATCCCGTAGCCAAACGCCACGAGCCAGATCAGCGGCTCCGCGATGTTCCCAATCAGGCTCGGCAGCGCCAGCTTGCGCCACACCAGCAGGTTGCGCAAAAACACCGGCCACCATCGCATCGACAGTTCAGGCGCGCGCCACACAGAGGGTGAAGGCGGCACAGGTGCCTCGGGAGAAACAGCAGCAGAAGAAGCAGTGGTTGTATTCATAAAGAAGGCCTAGCCATCCTGGCGAATCTGCCGGCCAGTGAGCTTGAGGAAAAGATCTTCCAGATTGGCCGGCCGATGGAAAGTGCGCAGCCCGCCGTGCTGCGTGAGCGCATCGAGCAGACGCCGCGCATCCTGCGTATAGAAGAACACCGTCTCCCCGCTCACCTCCACGCGCGCAGCCAGCGCCTGCAGCTCGGCCGACCCGGCCAGCGACAGCGCCCCATTGCCATACACCTCGACCACATCAGGCTCCAGATGCTCGGCAATCAGGTCACGCGGACGGCCCTCGGCGATCTTGCGGCCATGGTCGAGCACCAGCAGACGCGAACACAGGCGCTCGGCCTCGTCCATGAAGTGCGTCGTCAACAGGATCGACTTGCCCTGCTGCAACAGCACCTGCAAGCGCTCCCACATCAGGTGCCGCGCCTGCGGATCAAGCCCGGTCGTGGGCTCGTCGAGCAGCAGCAACTTGGGGTCGTTCACCAGAGCGCGCGCCAGCGACAGGCGCCGGCGCATGCCGCCCGACAGCTCGCCGGGCTTGGCGTCGGCCTTGTGCGAGAGCGCGGCGAACTCCAGCAGCTGCGGCACGCGCGCACGCACATGCGCCTTGCTGAAGCCGAAGTAGCGGCCGTACACCACGAGGTTCTCGGCGCAGCTGAAGTCGGGGTCGAGGGTGTCGAACTGCGACACCACGCCCAGCTGCGCCTTGATGGCCAGCGCGTCGCGCGGCATCTGCAGGCCCAGCGCCTCGATGCTGCCGCCGTCGGGGGCGGTGAGGCCCAGGCACATGCGGATGGTGGTGGTCTTGCCCGCACCGTTCGGCCCGATCACGCCCAGGCACTCGCCGGGCGCGATCTCGAACGAGAGGTCGTCGACGACCGTGGTCTCGCCGTAGCGCTTGCGCAGCCCACGGACCTGGAACAACGGGGAAGAGGACGAAGAGGAAGGCGAGGAGGGGGTGGTGTGGGATGGCACGCGGCCATTCTGACGCAGCCGGCCGATTGGCGCACGGCTACATGCGCAGCCCGCTGAACTCGCTTTTCATCCAGTCGATGAAGGCCCGCGTGCGCGCCGGCAGAAGCCGCGCGTTCGGGTAGATCACGCTCACGGGCCGGGGCGCGGGCTCGTAGTCTTCGAGCACCAGCTGCAGCCGACCCTGCGCCACGTGCGGCAGCACTTGGTACGAGAAGAAGGTGCCGAAGCCCATGCCCGCGGCGCAGGCCTCGATGGCGGGCGCGAGGTGGTTGAACTCCAGGCGGTTGTCAGGCGTCACGTGCACGGTCTTGCCGCCGTCGCGGAACGCCCATTGCGACGGTGCATCGATGCGCCCGCGCACGCAGGGTGCGCCCGCCAAGTCGCGCGGATGACGCGGCACGCCGTGCTGCGCCAGGAAGGCGGGGCTGGCCACCACCACGCGGCGGATGGTGCCCAGCGTCTGCGCCACCAGCGACGAGTCTTCGAGCGGGCTGATGCGGATGCCGACATCGATGCCCTCTTCGAGCAGGTTCACCGTGCGGTCGTGCAGCCGCACGCTGCAGCGCACCTTCTCGTGGCGCTGCATGAAACGCACGATGGCCGGCGCCACGTACATGTGGCCGAACAGCACCGGCGCGGTGATGACCAGCTGCCCCGCGGGCTCGCGCGCCTCGGCCTTCAGCGCCTGGTCGGCGGCGTCGGCCGCGAGCAGCACCTCGCGCGCGCTCGGCAGATAGTGGCGGCCTTCCTCGGTGAGCGACAGGCGCCGCGTGGTGCGGTGAAACAGGCGCACGCCCAGATGCGCCTCGAGCGCGGCGAGCGCGCGCACCACGGCGGGCAGCGAACTGCCGAGCGCCTCGGCGGCGCGGGTCAGGCTGCCCTGGTCGGCAATCTGCACGAAGGTCTGCATGGCCTTGAAGCGATCCATGGCGCGATTAAACCGGAAAACGCAGCAGTCAAATCCGGAAAAGGCTATTCATTCATTTGGTGGAAGAGAGAAGAATCGAGGCCATACCCACCCGAAGGACTCTTCATGATCGAGAACAGCACCAACAACACCCGCCAGCCCGCCCAGCCGATCCAGCTCTTCGGCAGCGCCATCTCGGGCCACGTGCACCGCGTGCGCTTCTTCCTCTCGGTGCTGGGCCTGCCCTTCGAGATCGTCGAGCTCAACCTGCGCCAGCGCGAGCACCGCACGCCGGAGTTCCTGGCGCGCAACCCCTTCGGCCAGGTGCCGGTGATTGAGGACGGCGAGGTCACGCTGGCCGACTCCAACGCCATCCTCGTGTACCTCAACGAACGCTACGCCCCCGACCCGGCGCGCTGGATGCCGCGCGACCCGGTGGGCGCGGCGCGCGTGCAGCGCTGGTTCTCGGTGGCGGCCGGCCCACTGGCCTACGGCCCGGCGGCGGCGCGCATCATGGTGCTGTTCGGCGTGGACGCCGACCGCACCGAGACCGTCAAGCGCTCGCACGCGCTGCTCGCGGTGATGGAGACCTGCCTGTCCGAGCAGCCCTTCCTCGCGGGGCCGTCGGCCACGCTGGCCGACATCGCGAACTACGCCTACGTGGCCCATGCGCCCGAAGGCAGCGTGTCGCTCGACGCCTACCCGCAGCTGCGCGCCTGGCTGGCGCGCGTGGAAGCCTTGCCCGGGTTCGTGCCGATGGTGCGTTCGCCGGTCGGCCTGGCGGTGGCGTCATGATCGCCGCACCCTTCCACGCCGGCGAGCGCGCGCTGCAATCGCTCGTGGGCGCGCGCGAGCAGATGGAGGCGATGGGCCCGCGCGTGATCCGCGACTACATGCCCGACCAGCACCGCGAGTTCTTCGCGCTGCTGCCGTTCCTCGTGGTCGGCAGCCTCGACGCCGACCTGCAGCCGTGGGCCAGCATGCTCGCCGCGCCCGCCGGCTTTGCGCACTCGCCCGACGCGACGCACCTGCGCATCGATGCACTGCCGGGCGCCGGCGATCCGCTCACCGGCCAGCTCGCGCCCGGTGCCACGCTGGGGCTGCTAGGCATCCAGCCGCACACGCGGCGGCGCAATCGCATGAACGGCACGGTCGAGGCGCTCGATGCAGCGGGCTTCATGGTCGAGGTGCAGCAGAGCTTCGGCAACTGCCCGCGCTACATCCAGGCGCGCGAGCCGGTGTTCGCCGCACCGCCGGCCAACGAGCCCGCCGTGCAGTGGCTCGACACGCTCGACCTCGCGGCCGAACGGCTCATCGGCGCGTCCGACACGCTGTTCATCGCCACGGCCTACCCCGACGCGGTGGCGGTGGGCGACGCGGCCGATGCACACTCGCACGGCGTCGACGTGTCGCACCGCGGCGGTCGGCCGGGCTTCGTGCGCGTCGATGCGGGCGGCGTGCTCACGGTGCCCGACTTCAACGGCAACCGCTTCTTCAACACGTTGGGCAACCTGCAGGCGCATCCGCGCGCGGGTCTGCTGTTCGTCGATTTCGACACGGGAGAGCTGCTGCACCTGAGCGCCACGGCAGAGATCGTCACGGAGGGGCCCGAGGTGGCGGCGTTCGAAGGGGCGGAGCGGCTGATGCGCTTTCATGTCACCCGCGCGCTGCGCCGTCCGGCCGCGCTGCCGCTGCGCTGGGGCGAGGCCGCGTTGTCGCCGCACCTGGCGGGCACGGGGCGCTGGGCCGCGCACTGACTAGTCGAAGACGGGAATGCGCCCGTTGACTGACGGCCGATAGTGCCAACTGAGCGCATCGAGATCGGGTGCGCTTCGTTGACGCAACAGCGCTTCGAGGCCAGCAGCTGCCAGCGTGCAAGCCAGCGCCTGCCCCGGACATGCATGCATGCCATGGCCGAAGCCAAGCACGCGGCGCTGCGCACGCACGGGCATGAAGCGGTCGGGCTCGGGGTTGAACGCCGGGTCGCGGTGCGCCGAGGCCAGCAGCACCAGCACCGCATTGCCCGCCGCCAGCGAGGTGCCGGCGATCTCGACGGGCTCGATCGCGAAGCGGCGCGTGTTCTGCACCGATGGGTCATGGCGACACGTCTCCTCGACGATGGTGAGCAGCCCATCGCGCGTGCGCGCCAGCGGGCGCAGCGCAGGCTCGCGCGCCAGTGCGATCAGGCTGTTGCCCAGCAGGCCCGCTGTGGCGTCGCAGGTCTGCGAGAGCAGGCCCACGAGGTTCGCCAGCAGCGCGCGCGAGAGCGGCGCGCTCGCGGCACTTTCGGCCAGCACCGCTGCCAGCAGCGTGCCGTCGCGCGGCGAGGCGTTCGCGCTCAGGGTTTCGAAACGGTTCATCAGCGCGCCGGCCGCCACGCTCGCCGCTTGCAGCTGGTCGGCGTTCGACAGCGGTGAAAGGCAGGCGACGAAGTCGCGCATCCAGCGGTCCACCTGCGGCAAGGTCGCATCGTCGAAACCAAGCAGGTGGGCCATCGCCCGCACGGGCAGCGAGAACAGCGCCTCGGACAGCGGCGCCTGCGCCGGCACTTGCCGCGCCACGTCGAGCGCGGCGGCGTGCGCCGCCTGCAGGTCGAGCCCGGCCAGCGCGCGCTGCAAGGCCGGCCGGTGCGCCTGGTGCGCGGGGCCGTCGTTCATGCGCACGAGGTGGCCGAACACCTCGCCCGCCGGGCTGCCCACGATCGCGCGCGGCACGGGCTCGGCAGCGGGGCGCACGCGCAACGCGCCGTGGGCCTGCAGCACCTGCATGACGACATCGGCGCGGCTCGCGACCCACACGCGCAAGCCGTCGTGCCACGCGAGCGGCGGGCCGTCGCGCAGCGTGGCGTAGTACGGGTACGGGTCGGCATGCGTGGCGGCGGCGACCGGGTCGGCGGGGTGGTGGGTGAGGGTGGCGGTGTTCATGGCGCGCAGTGTGCGTTCGCCGCCGCCGACACACTTCGGTCGCGAACGAAGTGTGGGATGCGGCGTCGCCTTAGGATGCCCGCATGGACGACACCACCGCTTCCGACTTCCAGCTCGCCCGCCTCGCCGGCGCCATCGCCGAGCCGGCGCGTGCCCGCATGCTGAACTGCCTGATGGACGGCCACGCCCGCACTGCCACCGAGCTGGCCACGGTGGCCGAGGTGGCGGCCTCGACCGCGAGCGCGCACCTCGCGCGCCTGAAGGAAGAGCGGCTGGTCGAGGTGCTCGTGCAAGGCAAGCACCGCTACTTCCGCCTGGCCAGCGACGACGTGGCCGCCGCGCTCGAAAGCCTCATGGTCGTGGCCGGCGCGCCGCGCCCTGCGGCCACCGCCTTCCAGCCCAACACGCCGAGCCGCCTGCGCAGCGCCCGCACCTGCTACGACCACATGGCCGGCACCGCGGGTGTCGCGCTGCACGACCGGCTGCATGCGCAGGGCTGGCTCAGCGGCCTGGCGAGCGGCTCGTACGAACTCACGCCCGACGGCGCCATCGCGCTGGAGAGCCTGGGCGTCGAGGTCGACGCCGTGCGCCGCTCGCGCCGCCGCTTCGCCTGCGCCTGCCTCGACTGGAGCGAACGCCGCCCGCACCTGGGCGGCGCGCTCGGCGCCGCGTGGCTGCAGCTGTCGCTGCGGCGCGGCTGGGTGCGGCAGGAACTCGACGGGCGCGCGCTCACGCTCACGCCGAAGGCGCAGCGCGAGATGCCGGAGTTGTTTGCCTGAGGGCGAAGGCGCTCAGGCCTTCAGCTTGAGCAGGTAAATGAGCGGGCCGGCCATCGCCGTGTCGAGTTCGAGAAAGCTCTCGAAGTCCTTCCCCGCCATCCAGTACGGGTCCCAGTTGTTGCGCTTGATGGTCTTCTGCCAGAGGTCGTGCGTGGTGGCGCGCTGCACCGCCTCGAGCAGCTGGCCGCGGCGGTAGGGCGGCACCTTCTTGCCCGTCATCACGCCGCGCCAGTTGGCCAGGTCGGCGTCCACGCCCTGCTGGCGCACCGAGGCGATCCCCTGGAACGGGTGCTTGGACGACACGCCGATGGCGCGCAGCTTGCCGTTGGCGATGTTCTCGGCGAATTCGCTGTAGCCCGAGATGCCGACCGCCGCCTTGCCCGTCTCGAGCGCCTCGACCACCTGCGCGCCGCCGGGGTGCGGCTGGTAGTTCAGCGACGCCGAGGCGCCGGCCACGCGCGCCAGCATGCCGGCGAACATGTGGTCCACGCCGCCGGCCGAGCCGCCCGCGATGACGGTGTTGGCGGCATCGGCGCGCAGCTGGGCGACGAGGTCCTTGGGGGTCTTGATGGGCGAGTCGGCCTTGACGGCGACCACCTCGTAGTCGCTGGTCAGCCGGGCCACGGGCGACACGTGCGCCAGCGTGACGGCGGGCTTTTGCAGCGCCACCGCGCCGACCATCACCATGCCGCTGACCAGCAGCGCCTCGGGGTCGGCGTCGTACTTCTCGACGTATTTGGCCAGCCCGATGGTGCCGCCCTTGCCGCCGATGTTCTCGTAGGTGACGGTGCCCACGGCGCCCGAGGCCAGCAGGGCGGCGCCGAGGGCGCGGCCGGTCTGGTCCCAGCCGCCGCCTTCGTTGGCGGGAATGACGATGCGCAGCTTGCTGCTCAGCGGCGCGTCGGCCGCGCGGGCGTTGCCGGCCCACAGCGCGGCCTGGCCCGCACCGGCGGCAGCGGCCGAGGCTGCCAGCCAGGTGCCGAAGCGGCGGCGGGACAGGGGAAGGGCGGCGGCAGGCAGCGAAGACGGGCGCATCGTGTTTCCAGTTGTGTACGTGACAGCCAATGATGTCCGCGAAACAAGGCAAACACGCCCTCGCCCGCACAGGGAGAAACCCTGAGGGGGGAAAAGGAGCGAAAGGCGTCGGAGCCTACTGGAAAGCCACTTCCGCGAAGCTTCGCAGCTTGCGGCTGTGCAGCCGGGTCGTGCCTTCCTGGCGCAGGATCTCGATGGCGCGCATGCCGATGCGCAGGTGCTGTTCCACGCGCTCGCGGTAGAAGTGGTTGGCCATGCCGGGCAGCTTGATCTCGCCGTGCAGCGGCTTGTCGCTCACGCACAGCAGCGTGCCGTAGGGCACCCGGAAGCGGAAGCCGTTGGCCGCGATGGTCGCGCTTTCCATGTCCAGCGCCACGGCGCGGCTCTGGCTGAAGCGGCGCTGCGGCTGGTTGCCGGGCAGCAGCTCCCAGTTGCGGTTGTCGGTGCTGGCCACGGTGCCGGTGCGCATGATCTTCTTCAGGTCGGGGCCCTCGCACTTCGTGACGTCGGCCACCGCCTGCTCGAGCGCCAGCTGGATCTCCGACAGCGCCGGAATCGGCACCCACAGCGGCAGCTCCTCGTCGAGCACGTGGTCCTCGCGCACGTAGGCGTGGGCCAGCACGTAGTCGCCCAGCTGCTGCGTGTTGCGCAGGCCGGCGCAGTGGCCCAGCATCATCCAGGCGTGCGGGCGCAGCACGGCGATGTGGTCGGTGATGGTCTTGGCGTTGGCCGGGCCGACGCCGATGTTGGTCATGGTGATGCCGCTGTAGTCCTCGCGCACCAGGTGGTAGGCCGGCATCTGCGGCAGGCGCGGCGGCGCGGTGCCCTGGCTGCCGTCCAGCAGGTGGGCGAAGGTGTCGCTGTGGCCCGCGGCCAGCCCGCGCCGGCGCGTGATCACGTTGCCGGGCTCGATGAAGGCGATGTATTCGCTGTTCTCGTCGGCCATGGCCTCGTGGCCCAGGCGCACGAACTCGTCGATGTAGAACTGGTAGTTGGTGAACAGCACGAAGTTCTGGAACCACTCGGGCGCCGTGCCCGTGTAGTGGCGCAGGCGGTGCAGCGAGTAGTCGACGCGCGCCGCCGTGAACAGCGACAGCGGCTGCGGCTCGCCGGGCAGCGCCTCGAAGGTGCCGTTGGCAATGCCGTCGTCCATGGCGCCCAGGTCGGGCAGGTCGAACACGTCGCGCATGAGGGCGCGGCGCTCGGCGCTCATCGTGCCTTCGATGTGGTCGTTCTCGGCGAACGAGAAGTGGATCGGAATGGGCTGCGTGCTGGTGCCCACCTCGATCTCGACCTGGTGGTTTTCCAGCAGCAGGCGGAACTGGTCGAGGTAGTAGCGCGAGAACAGGTCGGGCCGCGTCAGCGTCGTCTCGTAGCGGCCGGGGCCGGCCACGAAGCCGTAGCTCAGGCCGGCGTTGGCCGGCGGCGTGTGGCGCGAGACGGTGTGCGTGTGCACTCGCACGAACGGGTAGCAGGCCCGCACCCGGCCCGGCAGCGCCTCGCCGGCGACGAAGCGCAGCATCGATTCGCGCAGGTGGGCGAGGCCGCCCTGGTAGATGGCTTTGACCTGGTCGAGCGCCTCGGCGGCGTCGGTGAAACGGGCGGGAGCGACAAAGGTGGGCATGTAGGGCATGCCGTCATTGTGCAATGCGCCCGCGTCGGCGGGGAGGCCCGACGGTCAGTCCAAGAGGCAGGCCAGCACCTTGGCCAGCATGTCGTCCACGTCGGTGGCCTGCACCGCGCCGGGCAGGGCGACGTCGCCGTGCATCACGAACACCGGCTTGCCCCATTTCAGGCCCATGGCCATCTCCGACAGCGTGCCCATGTTGCCGCCGATGGCGACCAGGCACACGCCGCTGCGCGCGATGATGCCGTTGCGCATCTCGCCCATGCCGGTGGGAATGGCCACGCTGAGCCATTCGTTGGCATGGCGGTCGTCGTCCTCGGGCAGGATGCCCACGGCGATGCCGCCGGCTTCCACCGCGCCGCGCGAGGCCGCGGCCATCACGCCGCCGCGCCCGCCGCAGACCACCGCCATGCCCGCGCCGGCCAGCGCATGCGCCACCGCGTAGGCGGCCTCGCATTCGGCCGGGCCGCCGTCGCCCGGGCCGAGCATCGCCACCGGCTGGCGGTGGCGCTGCGGCCCCCACTGCCGTTGCGCCAGGCGCGTCAGCGCCTCAGTGACCGGCGCCGACAGCACCGCGCTCGCGCCTTCGTGTAAAGACATCGCCCACTCCCATCACGACCACACACACCACCATCAGCACCAGCGACAGGGCCGCCGCCACCGCGAAATCGGACCCACCGTCGCCCACCTGCGCGAGCAGCATCAGCGGCAGGATGTTCAGCTGCGTGCCCACCAGCGCCAGCGCCGTGCCGTAGGTGCCCATGGCAATCGCGGCCACCATGCAGGCGTTCGACAGCACCGAGGGCAGCACCTCGGGCAGCACCGTGTCCCGGAAGGCGCGCGCCTTCGAGGCACCCAGCGTGCGCGCCGCCTGCGCCGGGCGCAGGTCGAGGTTGGCGAACACCGGGTACAGCGACAGCGCCACGCGCGGGATCAGGTAGTAGGCATACGCCAGCCCGAGGCCCGACACGCTGTAGATCCAGCTGCCGATCACGGCCGGGTCGGCGCCCAGTCCCGCGAGCAGCTGCGTCACGAAGCCCGCGCGGCCGAACGCGAGGATGAAGCCGTAGGCGATCACCAGCCCCGAGAACGCGAGCGGCAGGCCCAGCAGCGTCATCATCCATTGGCGCCGGCCTTCGGGCTGGCGCGCCAGTTCGATGGCGATGCAGGTGCCCACCAGCGCCGAGATCGCGCCCGCCGCCAGGCCCAGGCCCAGCGTGTTGCGCAGCGCACCCAGGAACAGCGGGTTGCCGAACAGCCGCCCGAAGGCACTGCCGCCCTCGCCGAAGGCCTCGGGCAGCAGCGCCGCCAGCGGCACCGCGAAGAACAGCGCCATGAAGGCCCACGCGGGCCAGGCGCCAAAGCGTCGCATCACGGCCTCTTACTTGCCCAGCGCGGCCTGCGCCCAGAGCTTGTCGACCTCGGCCTTGCGCTCCGAGGCCTTCACCACGTCGAGCGGCTTGATCTGCGGCGCGGCCGGCATCTTGGCCGCGACATCGGCCGAGAGCGGCGTGCCCGGCACGGCAGGGCGCACGAAGCCCTGCGCGAACAGCGACTGGCCGGCCTCGCTCATGATGAAGTTGAGCCACAGCTTGCCGGCGTTCGGGTTCGGGCCGTTCTTCACCAGGCTGATGGCGTAGGGCGCGGCCACGCTGGCTTCCTTCGGGATCACGACCTCGACCGCATCGCCCATGCCGTCAACGTGCTTGGCCTTCAGGCCGTCGTTCTCGTAGCTGATCCACACCGGGATCTCGCCCTTGAGGAACTTGGCATACGGCGTGGTGCCTTCCACGCGCAGCACGTTGCCGGCCGCATGCAGCTTGCCCAGGTAGTCGGTGCCGGGCTGCACGTTGTCGACGCTGCCGCCGTTGGCATACGCCGCGGCAAAGGTCAGCACCTGGCCGATGCCGGTGGAGCGCGGGTCGAGGTAGACCACCGTGCTCTTGAACTCGGGCTTGAGCAGGTCGGCCCAGCCGGTGGGCACGTTCTTCACCAGCTTCTTGTTGACCAGGAAAGCGATGTTGAGCGTGTGGATGGTGAACCAGCGGCCCTCGGCCTCGCGGAACACGGCCGGCAGCTTGTCGAAGTTGACGGGCTTGAAGGGCGCGACCACGTCCTTCTTCGCGGCATCGACGGCAGAGGCGGCGAAGTAGTAGGCGGTGTCGGCCTGCGGGCGGCGCTTGGTCTTTTCGAGCGCGACGACGGTCGCGGCCGAGCCGATGTCGTTGTAGGTCAGCTCGATCTCGGGGTAGCGCTTCTTGAAGTCGCGGAACAGCGACTTCCAGTTGGCCCACTCGGGGCCGGTGTCGAAGGAGACGCACAGGCCTTCCTTCTGCGCCTCGGCGTACAGCGCCTTCTCGCCCGCGTAGAGCTCGGGGCCGTCGAAGGCGAAGGCGGTGCGCGCGAGCGCCAGCACGGGCAGTGCGCCGGCGGCCTGGATCAGATGTCTGCGTTGCATGGAGGGCTCCTTGGAAGGAAAAGGTCAGTGGTCGAGCAGGCGAAGGTGTTCGGGGGCGATGGCAATCGCTTCGGCTGCCGGCGCGGCCGACTCGGCGAGGAAGGGCTTTCCGGCGCCCGCCACGTCGAAGTCGTAGCGCGTGAGCGCGCCCAGGTAGCGCTGCGCGCCGGTGCGACCGGCCAGGCGGTTCACGCTGTCGGGCGCCGGGTCGGGCCGGATGTGTTCGGGCCGCACCAGCACATGCACCGGCGTGCCGAAGGGGCGGTTGCCGGTCTCGGCGAAGAGTTCGGCAAAGCCCATGTCGAGCCGGCCCGGCGACGCCACCTTGGCGGGCAGGATGGTCGAGAGCCCGACGAACTCGGCCACCGCGCGGCTGGCAGGGTGCTCGTAGATCTCGCGCGGCGTGGCGATCTGCAGCAGGCGGCCGTCTTTCAGCATCGCCACGCGGTCGGCCATCACCAGCGCTTCTTCCTGGTCGTGCGTGACCAGCAGCGTGGTCGCGTTGAAGCGCTGCTGGATCGAACGGATCTGGTCGCGCAGATGGCCGCGCACGCTGGCGTCGAGCGCCGACAGCGGCTCGTCGAGCAGCAGCGCGCGCGGATCGATGGCGAGCGCGCGGGCCAGGGCCACGCGCTGCTGCTGGCCGCCCGAGAGCTGCGCCACGGCGCGCTGCGCGTGGTCGCCCAGCCCCACGATGTCGAGCAGCTCCTGCGCGCGCTGGCGGCGCGGGGCCGTGTCCACCTTGCGCAGCTTGAGCCCGTAGGCCACGTTGTCGAGCACGCTCAGGTGCGGAAAGAGCGCATAGCTCTGGAACACCATGCCGATGTGGCGCTGGTGCACCGGCGTGCGCGACATGTCGTCGCCGCCGAGCACGATGCGGCCCGTGTGGCCGGTCTCCAGCCCCGCCACCAGCTTGAGCAGCGTCGACTTGCCCGAGCCGCTGGGCCCGATCACCGCCACGAGTTCGCCCGTGCGCACGTCGAGCGACACGTCGTGCAGGCCGTGCGCGCTGCCGGGGTAGTTGTAGCTGACGTTGTCGAGTAAGAGGCTCATGCGCGCTGCTTCACCAGAGAAGAGGAAAGAAGGGCCGACGCGCTCGCCAGCACGAGAAGGATCACCGTGGCCGCGCAGGCAAAGCCCGTCGCGCCGTAGAAGGCCTGCAGCAGCACCACCGGGTAGGTGCGGTTCTGGAAGCTCGTGAGCAGGTTCGACAGCCCGAACTCGCCCACCGAAATGGCGGCCACCATCACCAGCCCGCTGATCAGGCTCTGGCGCAGGCTGGGCAGCACGATGCCGGTGAACTGCTGCCAGCCCGAGGCGCCGAGCGTGGCCGCGGCCTGCTCGAGCCGCCCGAGGTCCAGGTGGCGCAGGTCGGTGAGCAGCGTGTTGGTGAGGTAGGGCAGCGTGAGGATCGCGTGCGCGGCGATCAGCAGCGGCATCGAGCCCAGCCAGGGGGCGAGGTCGGTGTTGAACACGATCATGTAGCCGAAGGCCAGCGTGATGGTCGGCACCGCGACCGGCGTGGCGCTCACGATGCGCGCCGCGATGCTGCTGCCGCGCCGGGCGCCGTGGTACAGCGCATAGGCCAGCGGCAGCGCCAGCACCGTGTTGATCGCGCAGGCCGCCATCGCCACCACGAGGCTGCTCACGAAGGCCTTGCGGAACGAGGTGTCGAGCCACAGGTCGACATACCACTGCCCGGTGACGCCCGTGGGCAGCAGCGTGTTGGTCCAGTTGCCGCCGAAGCTGCCGATCGCCAGCAGGGCGATGGGCAGCAGCAGGTACAGGCCGTAGACGAGCGAGATGCCGCGAATCAAGGGGGTGTCTCCGAAGGTCTTGCGCACCCGGCATACTTTCCGGATGCTCTACTTTTTGCCCACGGCGGATTGCCGCGTTCCAGCGAATTCTAGGAAGCAGATGCACACTTATGGGTGAAAGTTGGATGACGACACTTGAGCAATCGGCAAGTGTTTTTCACACGACTTTCATCAACCGGAGCCAGGCATGAAACGCGACTGCCCCACCATCCAGGAACTGCTGGCCTTCGACGCCGTGGCGCGCCAGCAGAGCATCACGCTCGCGGCCGGTGCGCTGTGCATCACCGTGAGCGCCGTGAGCAAGCAGATCGCGGGGCTCGAGGCTTTCCTGGGCCGCGAGCTGCTGCAGAAGAACGGCCGCGGCGTGCAGCTCACGCCGCAGGGGCGCGTGTACTGGCAGAAGATCTCGGGCGGCCTGCGCGCCATCGAGACCGCGACCTTCGAGGCCCGCTCGGGCGATGCCGGCGCCGGCCTGCTCACGCTGGCCAGCGTGCCCACCTTCCTCACCAAGTGGCTCATTCCGCGCCTGCCGGCCTTCAGCCAGAAGAGCCGCCACGTGATGCTGAGCTTCAGCCGCCACCTGGAGCCCAGCGACGGCATCCCGGCCGGCGTCGATGCCGCCATCCGCTACGGCCCCGACGGCTGGCCCGGCGTGGTGTCCGAATACATCGCGGGGCGCGAGTTCGTGCTGATCGTGGCGCGCGCGCTGGTCGAGGGGCGCCACCGCATCGTGCAGCCCATCGACATCGTCGGTCACACCTTGCTGCACCACGAGGGCGCACCCACCGCCTGGCGCCAGTGGGCCGCGCAGCACGGCGTGCCCGAGGTGCAGACCGTGGCCGGCCCGCGCTTCGCGCAGTACTCGGCGCTGATCCAGGCGGCGCTCAACGGGCTGGGCATCGGCCTCGTGCCCAAGCTGCTGGTGCAGGAAGAGCTGGCCGAAGGCGCGCTGCTGAGCCCCTGCGGCACGCCGGTGCGCGTCGACCAGGGCCACTACCTGTGCTACCGGCCCGACCGCCTCGACCTGCCGGCCTTCGCGGCGTTTCGCGAATGGATCATGGACGAAGGGCAGAAGTCGCGCGGCGTGGAGACCGAGGCATGAAGCGGCCGTCTTCGCTACGCTCTGGCCACGGAACAACCAAGGAATCGAATCGATGAAAGTCGCAGTCATGGGTGCCGGCGCGGTCGGCTGTTACTACGGTGCCATGCTGGCGCGCGCGGGCCACGAAGTCGTGCTGATCGGCCGGCCTTCGCATGTGGAGGCGGTGCGCGCGAACGGGCTGCGGCTGGAGACCAAGGCCTTCGATGAACAGGTGCGCCTCGAGGCCAGCACCGAAGCGGGCGCCGTGCAGGGCGCCGACCTGGTGCTGTTCTGCGTGAAGTCCACCGACACCGAATCGGCCGCCGCGCAGATCCAGCCACACCTCGCGCCCGGCGCGCTGGTGCTCACGCTGCAGAACGGCGTCGACAACGACGCGCGCGTGCGCGCGGCGCTGCCGTCGCACGACGTGGCCGCCGCCGTGGTCTACGTGGCGACCGAGATGGCGGGGCCGGGCCACGTGAAGCACCACGGCCGCGGCGAGCTGGTGATCGCGCCCTCGCGCCGCAGCGATGAGGTCGCGCAGGCACTGATCGCCGCCGGCGTGCCCACGCAGATTTCCGACAACGTGCGCGGCGCGCTGTGGGCCAAGCTGGTGCTCAACTGCGCCTACAACGCGCTGTCGGCCGTGTCGCAGCTGCCCTACGGCGAGCTCGTGCAGGGCACCGGCGTGACCGACGTGATCCGCGACGTGGTCGCTGAATGCCTCGCGGTGGCGAAGGCCGAGGGCGTGGTGATTCCGGGCGATGTCGATGCGGCGGTGCGCGGCATCGCGCAGTCGATGCCCTCGCAGTACTCATCGACCGCGCAAGACCTCGCACGCGGCAAGCGCAGCGAGATCGACCACCTCAACGGGCTGGTCGTGCGGCGCGGCGAGGCGCTGGGCGTGCCGACGCCGGCGAACCGGGTGCTGTTCGTGATGGTGAAGCTGCTGGAAGGCAAGCAGCCCCAGGCCGGCGCCTAGCCGGGCATCGGCTCGCGCATGGTGACGAACTCTTCGGCCGCCGTCGGATGGATGCCGATCGTGCTGTCGAACAGCGCCTTCGTCGCACCCGCGCGCATCGCCACCGCAAAGCCCTGCACCACCTCGCCCGCGTCCGCGCCCACCATGTGCAGGCCCACCACGCGGTCGCTCTTCTTGTCGACCACGAGCTTCATGAAGGTGCGCTCGCTGCGGCCCGAGAGGGTGTGGCGCAGCGACTTGAACTCGCTGGAGAACACGGTCACTTCGCCGAACTTCGCGCGTGCGTCGATCTCGCTGTAGCCGCAGGTGCCGATGTTGGGGTGGGTGAACACGGCGGTGGGAATGAACTCGTAGTCCATGCCGCGCTTGCCCTTGCCGAACAGCGCATCGACCACGACCATCGCCTCGGCCAGCGCCACGGGCGTGAGCTGCACGCGGGTCGACACGTCGCCCACCGCGTAGATCGACGGCACCGAGGTGCGGTAGTGCGCATCGACCGCAATGGCGCCCTTGTCGTCGAGCTTCACGCCCGCCGCCTCGAGGCCCAGGCCCTGCGTGTTGGGCACGCGGCCGGTGGCGAAGAGCACGGTGTCGGCCTCGATCTGCTGGCCGCGCGCGAGCGTGACCACGAGGCCGTCGGGGCCGCGCGCGATGGACGAGGCCTCGCAGTTCAGACGCACGTCGACGCCGGCCTTGCCCATCTCGTTGGCCAGAAACTGGCGCACGTCGTCGTCGAAGCCGGTGAGCAGGTGGGCGCGGCGGTGCAGCTGCGTCACCTTGGACCCCAGGCCGTTGAAGATCGAGGCGAACTCGCAGGCGATGTAGCCGCCGCCCACCACCAGCAGGCGCTGGGGGAACGGGTCGAGGTCGAACATCGCGTCGGAGGTCACGATGTGTTCGCGGCCTGGAATCTCGGGCACGAAGGGCGTGCCGCCGGTGGCCACCAGCAGGTGGCGCGCGGTGTGGCGCTTGCCTTCGATTTCCACGGTGTGCGCATCGACCAGTTGCGCCCAGCCGGTGACGAGCGTGACGCCCGAATTTTTCAGCAGTGAGCCGTAGATGCCGTTGAGCCGGCTGATCTCCTTGGCGCGCTGGGCCTTGAGGTGCGCCCAGTCGAACTGCGGCGCCGACGGGAGCTTCCAGCCGTAGCCTTCGGCTTCCTCGAACGACTCGGCATAGCCGGCCGCATAGCTGTAGAGCTTTTTCGGGATGCAGCCCACGTTGACGCAGGTGCCGCCGAGCTCGGCGGCCTCGGCCAGCGCGACGCGCGCGCCGGTCTGCGCCGCCATGCGCGCGGCGCGCACGCCGCCGCTGCCGCCGCCAATGACGAAGAGGTCGAAATCGAATGGTTGCATGAGAAAGACGCTCCTTGCGGCCGACTGTAGCGGCGGGGCGGCGGCGGCGCTTTCGGCATGGGCATGGCCGTGAAGCACCGCGGCCTGCGAGGGTCTTTGGCGGGGGGCGCTTGACCCTGAAGCTGCTTCAGGGAATCCACTGTCTGCAGGCCCGCGGGAATTCATCGCCACCGGCGACGTTGCCACTGGCCTGTTGCACGACGCAAGGGAGAAACACATGGGCATGCTCGAACGACTCTTCGGTGGACACGGCGGCTCGCGCCACGGCGGTGGGGGTGGGCACCATGGCTCGCAAGGCGGCTATGGGCATGGCCGCGACGCACCGCCGCCGCCACCCGGCGGCAGTGCCTGCCCGGCCTGCCGCGCGGTGAACGCCGCCGGTGCGCGCTTCTGCCAGCAATGCGGCACGTCGATGCTGCCCGCGGCCTGCCGGCAGTGCGGCACGGCGATGGCGCCCGGCGCGAAGTTCTGCGCGCAATGCGGCCAGTCGACGCAGGCGACGTAGCGCGGCTGACGCGCGAAAAAAGGGGCGGGCCGCCAGCGAGAATTCGCGGTTGTCGGCAACGAGGGAGGGGCCCCATGAAGAACGATTCCAACAGGCAGAAGAAAAAGGACGGCGCGGCACTGGCATGGCTGCCGGTCCTGGCGCTGTGCGCGATGGCCGTCGCGCCGGCCGGCGCGCAGCTCGCGCGCAAGCCGTCGTATTACCAACAGCAGAACCAGCCACAGCCCGAAGGGCCGGCCGCGCAACTGGTGCCGCGCCCCGCCGTGCCCGCCTCGTTGCCGGCACTGCGCAGCCAGGGCGATTTCGACACGCTGGCGCGCGTCTACGACGCCGGCACGCCGATGCAGCTCGCCCATGTGCTGTTCGCGATCGACCGGCAGGCCAAGCCGGCGCGCATGCACTACATCGACACGCCGCGCTTCCAGCTGCATGTGCGCTTCCTGCGCGACACGCGGCTCACGCCGAACACGGTCAAGCGCGAGATCGACCGCAACTACCTCGTGCCCGACCGCCGCTTCCTGTTCGGCACGCTGAGCTGGCAGCAGAACATCGGCACCTTCACCTACGAGTTCTGGGAAGGCGACCGGCTCACGGTGCCGCTGCTGCGCGAAGCCGAGGCGCAGGTGAAGGCCAGCTTCTTCGCGCCGGTGAAGTTCAAGACCAACTCCACGCTGCACGAGCGCATCGCGAAGGAGGCCGGCATCGACTTCGTGAGCCAGGAGGCGCTGATCCGCGAGCAGCCCTACCTGCCGATGAACCTGGGCACCGCCACGGGCCGCGTGCGCATCGTGAACGACGCCTCGGGCCTGAATGCGCTGTTGCCCGACGACATCGCCGTGCTGCGCGAGGTGCCGATCAACCTGCCGCCGGTGGCCGGCGTGCTCACCGAGCGGCCGTCCACGGCGCTGTCGCACGTCAACCTGCTGGCCAAGGGCTGGGGCATTCCGAACGCGTACGTGCGCGATGCTGCCACGGTGCTGAAGGCGCACGCGGGCCAGTGGGTGGCGCTGAAGGTGGCGGCATCGGGCTACCAGCTGCGCCGCCTCACGCCGGAAGAGATCGCCGCGCTGCCGCCGCGCGCCGCGCGTGCCGCCGCCACCGGCGCGCTGCCCGGCAGCAAGGCCGCGAAGCCGGACCTGCGCGAGGCGCGCCTGCTGCCGCTGGCCTCGCTGCGCGCGCGGCACAGCGTGCAATGCGGCTCGAAGGCGGCCAACCTCGGCGCGGTGCTGGCCGCGCGCATTCCCTCGACGACCGTGCCCGACGGCTTCTGCATTCCGTTCGCGCACTACGACCGCTTCATGCGATCGAACGGGCTGGCCGAGCGCATCGCGCGCATGCAGCAGCAGCCCGGCTTCGCGGGCGACCCGCAGGTGCGGCTGAAGGCGCTGGCGCAGCTGCGCGACGAGATCGTGCAATGGCCCGTCGAGCCCGCCACCGCGGCGGCCTGGCGCGCGGCGTGGCAGGCGCAGCTGGGCGGGGGCGGCGTGTTCGTGCGCAGCTCGTCCAACTCGGAAGACCTGCCGGGCTTCAGCGGCGCGGGGCTCTACACCACGGTGCCCAACGTGAAGACCGGCGATGCGCTCGAGCTCGCGGTGAAGAAAGTGTGGGCCTCGGTGTTCAACCCCGAGGCCTGGGAGGCGCGCAGCGCCGCGGGCTTCGGCGCCGAATCGGTGCTGATGGGCGTGTTCGTGCAGACCGCCATCGACTCGACCAACGCCGGCGTGATGATCACGCGCGACCCCTTCGACGCGGGCCACCCGCACGTCACCTACATCTCGGCCAAGCGCGGCATCGGCATCCGCGTGGTCGAGGGCAAGCGCGTGGCGGAGCAGGTGATGTACTCTAGCTGGTCCAAGGCCATCCAGGTGCTCAGCCGCTCGGCCGAGGAGACGGCGCTGCAGCTGGACAAGGACGGCGGCGTGAAGGAAGTGCCCGTGGAAGTCGGCCGCCACGTGTTGACCGACGAACTGGTGGTGCGGCTCGCCGCCGTGGGCGCGGCGGTGAAGCGCACCTTCAATGCGGTCGACCAGGACATCGAATGGGCGACGGTGGGCGACAAGATCGTGCTGCTGCAGGCGCGGCCGTATGTGGAGCGGCGGCGCTAGTTCACGGCGCCCTCAGCCCGGCGTGGCACGCGGGCGGTGGCCCGGCAGCGTGTTCAGCGGAATGCGCAGGTAGGCCACGCCGTTGTCGTCGGGCGGCGGCAGGCGGCCGCCGCGCACGTTGACCTGCATCGACGGCAGGATCAGCGTCGGCACTTCGAGCGTGGCGTCGCGCGCGGTGCGCATGCGCACGAACTCGTCTTCGCCGATACCGTCGCGCACGTGGATGTTGTGGGCGCGCTGCTGCGCCACCGTGCTCTGCCAGCGGGGCTCGCGCGTGGCGGGTGGGTAGTCGTGGCAGACGTACAGCGTGGTCTCGGGCGGCAGCGCGAGCAGCCGGCGCATCGAGCGGTAGAGCTCGCGCGCGTCGCCGCCCGGAAAGTCGGCGCGCGCGCTGCCCAGGTCGGGCATGAAGAGCGTGTCGCCGACGAAGACCGCGTCGTCCACGAGGTAGGCCATGTCGGCCGGCGTGTGGCCGGGCACGCGCAGGGCCTGCGCCTCGATCTCGCCGATGTGAAAGCGCTCGCCGTCCCGGAACAGGTGGTCGAACTGGCTGCCGTCGGGCAGGAAGTCGCGTTCCAGGTTGTAGAGGCTGCGGAAGGTGGCCTGCACCGTGCGGATGTGCTCGCCGATGGCGATGCGCCCGCCGGCCTGCGACTGCACATGGCGCGCGCCCGAGAGGTGGTCGGCGTGCGCGTGGGTCTCCAGGACCCAGTCGACCTGCAGCGCCTGCGCGCGCACGTACGCCAGCAGGCGGTCGGCCGACGCGGTGTCGGTGTGCCCGGAGCGGAAGTCGTAGTCGAGCACCGGGTCGATGACGGCGGCGCGCTTCGTCGCACGGTCCCAGACCACGTAGGACACCGTGCCCGTCGCGGGATCGAAGAAGGCCTGGGTGGCGGCGCGTGGGGGCATGGGGGT
>NZ_JBWKYF010000093.1:0-20575 GCF_059423605.1 Variovorax sp. GW460-12-1-14-LB1 | reverse complement strand
GCAGGGCGGGCTGCTCGACGTGCTGGCCGACAGCGGCTTCGCGCAGAACCGCACCCTGTACTTTTGTTATTCGGAACCCGAGGCGGCCGGCGGATCGGCCAACAGCACCGCGCTTGCACGCGCCCGCCTGTCGGCCGACGGCACGAAGCTGGAAGCGCTGAAAGTCATCTTCAGCCAGAAGCCGAAGGTCGCGAGCCGCGCGCATTTCGGCTGCCGCATCGTCGAGGCCCGCGACGGCAATCTGTTCCTCACGCTCGGCGACCGCTTCAGCCGCAAGGACGATGCGCAGACGCTCGACAACCACCACGGCAAGGTGGTGCGCATCGCCCAGGACGGCAGCGTGCCGAAAGACAACCCCTTCGTCGGCAAGCCGGGTGCGCTGCCCGAGATCTGGAGCTACGGCCATCGCAACAGCCAGGGCGCGACGCTCGCGCCCGATGGCCGCTTCTGGATGACCGAGCACGGCCCGCAGGGCGGCGACGAGATCAACATCCCGCGCGCCGGCGTCAACCATGGCTGGCCGGTGATCACCTATGGCGAGAACTACGGCGGCGGCAAGATCGGCGAGGGCATTACCCGCAAGGACGGCATGGAACAGCCGCTGCATTACTGGGTGCCGTCGATCGCGCCTTCGGGCATGGCCTTCCTCACCAGCGACCGCTACGGCGCCGGCTGGAAGGGCAACCTCTTCGTGGGCTCGCTGAAGTTCGGTTATCTCGACCGCATCGAACTGAAGGACGGCAAGGTGGTCGCCGAGCACAAGCTGCTGGCCGACGGCCGGGCCCGCATCCGCGACGTGAAGCAGGGGTCGGACGGCCTGCTCTACGTGCTCACCGACGAGTCCGACGGCAAGCTGCTGCGCCTGCGGCCGAACTGAAGGACGGCTCAGCCGGGGCAGCCCGGCAGCGGCAGCGTCGGCAGCAGGCGGCGCCAGAGCCGCCGCCACTCGGGCCAGTCGTGCCCGCCGTCGGTCGTGACCACGCGTTCCGCCGGCAACGCCCCGGCCAGCAGCCGGTGGCTGAAGGCGAAGCGGTCGTCGAGCGCGTAGCCCAGGTACAGCGGCGGCCGGTCGCCGAAGGTGCGGGTGTGGCCGACGTAGCCGCGCAGCCATTGCCACAGTTGCGTGTCGCTGGGCGTGCGTGGGTCGCTGCCCGGTGGCGCGTCGAGCTGGCCGCGCCAGCGCGACAGGCCGCCGGCATTGGCGATGTCCTGGCTCAGCACGCGTTCGCCCAGGTAGGGCGCCAGCACGACCAGGCCGGCGAGGTCGCCGGGGTGCGTCTGGGCATACAGCAGCCCGCCGAAACCGCCGACCGAGATGCCTGCGATCCAGATCGCCTTGTAGCCCTGGCGGCGCGCCGGTGCGATCACATCCTGCGCCAGCCGGTCGAGGATGGTCTTGTTCCGGTAATAGCCCATGTGGGCGTCGACGCGCAGGGTGTCGACCGCGAGCCGGTTCTCGTTCAGTGCGTCGATGAAGCCTTCGCGCACGAACTCCTCGGTTGCCGAGTAGGCGCCGGGCAGCAGCACGACCAGCGTGTCGGCGTTGCGGGTGCAACTGCTCTTTTCCAGCGTGGTGGCCAGCGGCGCCTCGGCGGTGCGCAACCCGCCGCAGCCGGCGAGCAGCAGCAGCGAGGCGGCACCGAAGAGCAGGGCGAGGCGGCGGCGCAGGAGCGACAGGGTCTGCATCCGCGGGAGTCTAGGCGCGCGACACCGGAACCGGCAGGTCGACCATCACGGGCTGTCCCGGCACGGTGCAGCCGGTGTCGCAGCACTTGCCGGGCTGGCGGTTCTTCGTGATGGCGCGGCGCGGATCGTGCGGCGCGGCGGCCGGCGTGCCGTCGGCCGCGATGCCGCGCTCGAGCAGGCGCTCGACCAGCTCGACCTTCGAGCCGACCGGGTAGTTGCGCCAGATCTCCTGCTTCATCGCCGCCGGCGAGCCGCCGCCATGCAGGCTGATCACGCTGTACCAGCCGCCCTGATAGCCGGCCGTGAGGTCTTCGATGAAGCGGGCCGTCTCGATGCGCTGCTCGTAGGGAATGGCGGGGTTGGCGCGCAGCACGTCGGACAGGCGTGCCGCGGTCTCGGGGTTGTGGTCTTCGTCGGGGCCGGGCAGGGTGACGATGAGGCCGCCGCTCACGTAGTGCGCGATGCGGTGCATGTCGTAGATCTTCGTGGCCAGCAGCAGCTTGCCGATGTTGCTGAACACCGGGTCGGGCATGAAGACCTCGCAGTGCTCGTCGGCCTTGCCGTAGACGCTGGCCGCCACGCCGCAGGCAAAGAAGCTCTCGGTGATGGTGATGAGCTCGACCATCTGCTCGCGCAGGTGGCTTTCCTTGCCGGGGTCGAAGCCGTTGGCCTCGCACATCAGCGCGCCGGCGCCGATCAGCAGGTCGCCGAAACCGGCCCGGGCCGCGATGCAGCTGTGGCGGTGGTGCGTGGCGTAGCTGTAGGTCAGGTGGCCCGAGTGCTCCCATTCGCCGGCATAGAACACGCGCTCCCACGGCACGAACACCCGGTCGAACATGCACACGCCGGTGCTCTGGCCGTACTTGCGGCTGAACAGGGCGTCGCCGTGTTCGAGCTTCTCGCCGGGCCGCCCGGCCGGCCGCGCGACGATGGTGAGCCCGGGCGCATCGAGCGGCACGGCGCAGCAGACGGCGAAGTCGGCGTCTTCCTTGCCCATGTTGCGGCAGGGCATGACCAGCAACTCATGAACATACGGCGCGCCGGTCACGATGGCCTTGGTGCCCGAGATGACGATGCCACGCGCGTTGCGCTCGACCACGTGCAGGTAGCTGTCGACGTTCGCCTGCTCGTGCGGCCGGCGGCTGCGGTCGCCCTTGGCGTCGGTCATGGCGACGCCCAGGGTCAGGTCCTGGTCCTGGATGCGGTGCAGGTAATTGTGGAAACGCGCGGTGTGCTCGGTGCTGCCGCGCGCGTCGTCGATGCGCGCCGACACTTGGGCGATGGCGTTGAGTGCGTCGTGCGTCAGGTAGCGCTGGGCGCAGCCGGTTTCCTGGCAGACCAGCCGCACGGCCTCGAGCTTGTTGAGCAGGTCGCCCGAGCTCGTGTTGATGTGCGAGAGCCGGTTCACGCGCTTGCCGCTGGTGTGCTGCACGGCGGTCATGAGCGGCGCGTACTCGGACTTCAGCGCGTGGTCGTAGGTGAGGGCGATGGCGTTGATGCCCGGCTGGAAGGCGGGCTCGTCGGCCACGCTGGCGACGCGGCGGCCGTCGACGAACACGGTGGGCGTGTAGCGGCGCAGCGATTCACGGTAGTCGGCGCCGGACATGAGGAGGGCGTCGGAAGGCGGGGCATTCATGCGTGTTGTCTCCAGGGGCTCGTGGGGTTTTTGGGCCGTTTGGCGCGGAGATTTAAACACTGTTCAATTTTTAGATCAACGTTCGAAAAATTGATCGGCGAGCAGGTCGAGGGCTATAGTCCCGCCCATGCACGCCAAGCTCCAACGCCGCCAGACCCTCACCGACGCGCGCCGCGCCCTGGTGCTCGATGCCGCCCGAACGGTGTTTGCCGAGGCGGGCATCGAGGGCGCGAGCATCCGTGAAATCGCGAAAAAAGCCGGCTACACGCCGGGCGCCATCTATTCGTACTTCGAGAGCAAGGAGGCGATCTACGCGGCCTTGCTCGACGAGTCGCTGCTGCGCCTGCAGGCCGCGGTGGCCGAGGTGGCGGTGTCCGAGGTCTGGCCCGACCAGACCCTGGCCGCCAAAGCGCAGGCTTGGTTCGATTTCTACGCGGCGAACCCGCGCGACCTCGACCTCGGCTTCTATCTGGTGCATGGCATGCGTCCCCGGGGACTGACGCACGCGCTCGATCACGAATTGAACGACCGCCTCTACGATGCCCTGCGCCCCTGCGAGGAGGCGCTGCTCGCCTTGGGCCTCGATGCCGACCTCGCGCAGCAGGAGAACACGGCGCTGTTCGCGCACGGCGTCGGGCTGCTGCTGATGCAGCACACGGGGCGCATCCGCATGTTCAGGCAGTCGGCCGATGCGCTGTTCAGGACTTACCTCGCGCAGCTGGTGCAGCGATCTTCCCCTGTGGCAACGGCGGACGATCCCGCGAAACCCGCGCTTTTCGGTGGTACGGTTCAGCCCAGTTCAACCGATACCTGAAAGAAGAAGTCCATGCTGCTCGACGCCACGCAATCCCAACTCGTCCTGGTCGATTACCAGGCGCGGCTGATGCCGGCGATCTTCGAAGGCGAGGCGGCGGCGCGCAATGCGGCGCGCCTGGGCCAGATGGCGCAATGGGTCGACGTGCCGGTCTGGGGCACCGAGCAGAACCCGTCCAAGCTGGGCGAGAACCTGCCCGAGATCCGCGCCTTCTGCCGCAAGACGCTGGCCAAGATGCATTTCAGCGGCGTGGAAGAGGGGCTCGGCGAATGGCTGCGTCCGCCCGCCAAGGCGGCACCGCAGGGCAACGCCCGCAGCCTGCCCAAGCACCTGCAGAAGCCCCCGGCCGCGGCCGAGGAGCGCAACACCATCGTGATCGCCGGCTGCGAAGCCCACGTCTGCCTGCTGCAGACCGCGCTCGACCTGCTCGAGGACGAGTTCGACGTGTGGGTCGTCACCGACGCCTGCAGCTCGCGCACCGAGCGCAACCGCGACGCCGCCTTCGACCGCCTGGCCGGCGCGGGCGCCGAGCTCGTGACCACCGAGATGGTCGGCTTCGAGTGGCTGCGCACCGCCGAACACCCGGCGTTCCGCGACCTGCAGGCGCTGATTCGCTAGTCCGCTGATTCACTGAATTGCTGTGAAGGGCGGCCCGGCAAGGGGGCTGCCCGGATTGCCGCGGCTGTCAGCTTCCCGCAAGATCGGTCTCCATAATTATGAATTCAGTTTCGGCGCGAGTCCGGAACGGCATCCATACAACAGGAGACAGATCCCGATGAGCCGCTATGAAGAGTTCTACCGCCAGTCCGTCGACGCGCCCGAGGCCTTCTGGGCCGAGCAGGCGAAGCTGATCGACTGGCACACGCCCGCGCAGCAGATCCTCGACGCCAGCCAGCCGCCGTTCGCGCGCTGGTTCGTCGGCGGCACCACCAACCTGTGCCACAACGCCGTCGACCGGCACCTGGCCGATCGGGGCGACCAGCCGGCGCTGATCTTCGTGTCGACCGAGACGGGCACCGAGAAAAGCTACAGCTTCGCCGAACTGCATGCCGAGGTGCAGCGCACCGCCGCCAGCCTCGTCGAGCTGGGCGTGGGCAAGGGCGATCGCGTGCTCATCTACATGCCGATGATTCCCGAGGCCGCCTTCGCGATGCTGGCCTGCGCGCGCATCGGCGCCATCCATTGCGTGGTGTTCGGCGGTTTTGCCAGTGGCTCGCTGGCCACCCGCATCGAGGACGCCGAGCCCAAGGTGGTCGTGAGCGCCGATGCGGGCTCGCGCGGCGGCAAGGTCATCGCGTACAAGCCGCTGCTCGACGAAGCCATCCGCCTGTCGAAGCACAAGCCCGAGGCCGTGCTGCTGACCGACCGGGGCCTAGCGCCGATGACGCTGGTGGCCGGCCGCGACCATCTGGCGGGCGAGCTGAGGCACAAGCACCTGGACGCGCAGGTGCCCTGCACCTGGCTGGCCTCGACCGACATCAGCTACACCATCTACACGAGCGGGACCACCGGCAAGCCCAAGGGCGTGCAGCGCGACGTGGGCGGCTATGCCGTGGCGCTGGCCGCCAGCATGAAGCACATCTTCGACGGCCGGCCCGGCGAGACCTACTTCTCGACCAGCGACATCGGCTGGGTGGTGGGTCACAGCTACATCGTCTACGGCCCGCTGATCGCGGGCATGGCGACCATCATGTACGAGGGCCTGCCCACGCAGGGCATCGACCAGCAGCCCGACGGCGGCATCTGGTGGCGCCTGGTCGAGAAGTACAAGGTGACCGTGATGTTCAGCGCGCCCACCGCCGTGCGCGTGCTCAAGAAGCAAGACCCGGCGCTGCTCAAGAAGTACGACCTGTCGACCCTGCGCGCGCTGTTCCTGGCCGGCGAGCCGCTGGACGAGCCGACCGCGCGCTGGATCAGCGACGGCCTGGGCGTGCCGATCATCGACAACTACTGGCAGACCGAATCGGGCTGGCCGATGATCACCATCGCCAACGGCGTGGAAGCCAAGCCCAGCAAGTTCGGCAGCCCCGGCGTGCCGATGTATGGCTACCGCATCAAGATCCTGCACGAGTCGACCGGCGAGGAGCTCACCGGCGCGAACGAGAAGGGCGTGGTCGTGGTCGAGGGCCCGACGCCGCCCGGCTTCATGCAGACCGTGTGGAAGGACGACGCCCGCTTCGTCAACACGTATTGGAAGAGCGTGCCGGGCAAGATGGTCTATTCGACCTTCGACTGGGGCATCCGCGACGCCGACGGGTATTTCTACATCCTGGGCCGCACCGACGACGTGATCAACGTCGCCGGCCACCGCCTGGGCACGCGCGAGATCGAGGAGAGCATCTCGGGCCATGCCAACGTGGCCGAGGTGGCGGTGGTCGGCGTGGCCGACACGCTCAAGGGGCAGGTGGCGATGGCCTTCGTCGTGCCGAAAGACGGCCTGGCCGTGACCGATGCCGACGCGGCGCTCAAGCTCGAGGGCGAAATCATGAAGGTCGTGGCCGACCAGCTCGGCGCCCTGGCGCGGCCCGCGCGCGTGCGCTTCGTGAGCGGCCTGCCCAAGACCCGCAGCGGCAAGCTGCTGCGCCGGGCGATCCAGGCCGTCTGCGAGCAGCGCGACCCGGGCGACCTGACCACCATCGACGATCCGGCCACGCTGCAGCAGATCAAACAGTTACTGTCCGCCACCTGACCGCGGGCGCGAATCGGGGTAGGGTTGCGGGCCTTGCGCAGCCGCGTTCTGTCGTCATATGGTTGACGTGGCACAATGCCAAGGTACTCAGGCCCTTCCCCAGCCACAGTCGCATCCGCCAATCGGTCCAGCCGTGTCGCGGAAGGTTTCTTAACCAACTCGTGCTTCCTCCAGGGAAGCGAAGGTCAGCGGATCATGAGCGATTCCTCTACGCCCACGGCGTACACAGCCTATCAAGGCAACACCTACCTCTTCGGCGGCAATGCGCCCTATGTCGAGGAGATGTACGAAAACTACCTCGCCAACCCCGGCAGCGTTCCCGACAACTGGCGCACGTATTTCGACGCCCTGCAGAACGTTCCCGCCGCCGACGGCACCAGCGCCCGCGACGTCCCCCACCTGCCGGTCATCAACGCTTTTGCCGAACTGGCCAAGCAGGGCACGACCCGTGTCGTGCAGGCCAGCGGCGCCGACTCCGAACTCGGCCGCAAGCGCACGGCAGTCCAGCAGCTGATCGCCGCCTACCGCAATGTCGGCGCCCGCTGGGCCGACCTCGACCCGCTCAAGCGCGCCGAGCGTCCCGCCATTCCGGAACTCGAGCCCTCGTTCTACGGTTTTGCCGACGCCGACCTCGAGACGGTGTTCAACACCAGCAACACCTTCTTCGGCAAAGAGACCATGTCGCTGCGCGACCTGCTCAATGCCTTGCGTGAAACGTACTGCGGCACGATGGGTGCCGAGTACATGTACACCACCGACCAGAACCACAAGCGCTGGTGGCAGCAGAAGCTCGAAAGCGCCCGCACGAACCCGAAGCTCAGCGCCGAGCAGAAGAAGCACGTGCTGAATCGCCTGACGGCCGCCGAAGGCCTCGAGCGTTTCCTGCACACCAAGTACGTCGGCCAGAAGCGCTTCTCGCTCGAAGGCGGCGAAAGCTTCATCGTCGCGATGGACGAGCTGATCAACCAGGCTGGCGTCAAGGGCGTGCAGGAAATCGTGATCGGCATGGCCCACCGCGGCCGCCTGAACGTGCTGGTGAACTCGCTGGGCAAGATGCCCGCCGACCTGTTCGCCGAGTTCGACCACACCGCCCCCGAAGACCTGCCCAGCGGCGACGTCAAGTACCACCAGGGCTTCAGCTCGGACGTGACCACCCCCGGCGGCCCGGTCCACCTGAGCCTGGCGTTCAACCCCTCGCACCTTGAAATCGTGAACCCCGTGGTCGAAGGTTCGGTGCGCGCGCGCATGGACCGCCGCGGCGACCCGCTGGGCAAGCAGGTGCTGCCCGTGATCGTGCACGGCGACGCCGCCTTCGCAGGCCAGGGCGTCGTGATGGAAACGCTGGCGCTGGCCGAAACCCGTGGTTACTCCACCGGCGGCACGGTGCACATCGTCATCAACAACCAGATCGGCTTCACCACCAGCGACCCGCGCGACAGCCGCTCGACGCTGTACTGCTCGGACATCGTCAAGATGATCGAAGCACCGGTGCTGCACGTGAACGGCGACGACCCCGAAGCCGTGGTGCTCGCCACCCAGTTCGCTCTTGATTTCCGCATGGAATTCCAGAAGGACGTGGTCGTCGACATCATCTGCTTCCGCAAGCTGGGCCACAACGAGCAGGACACGCCGTCGCTCACCCAGCCGCTGATGTACAAGAAGATCGCGGCCCACCCCGGCACGCGCAAGCTGTACGCCGACAAGCTGGCCGCGCAAGGACTGGGCGACACGCTGGGCGACGACATGGTCAAGGCGCAGCGCGCCGCCTTCGACGAAGGCAAGAACACCGTCGACCCCGTGCTCACCAACTTCAAGAGCAAGTACGCCGTCGACTGGAGCCCGTACCTCAACAAGAAGTGGACCGACGCCGGCGACACCGCCATTCCCTCTGCCGAGTGGAAGCGTCTGGCCGAGCGCATCACCAAGGCACCCGAGAACTTCACCGTGCACCCGCTCGTGAAGAAGGTGCTGGACGACCGCGCAGCCATGGGCCGTGGCGACGTCAACGTCGACTGGGGCATGGGCGAGCACATGGCCTTCGCCTCGCTGGTGGCCAGCGGCTACCCGGTGCGCCTGTCGGGTGAAGACTCGGGCCGCGGCACGTTCACGCACCGCCACGCCGTGCTGCACGACCAGAACCGCGAGAAGTTCGACACCGGCACCTACACGCCGCTGCAGAACGTGGCCGAGAACCAGGCCCCGTTCGTCGTCATCGACTCGATCCTGTCCGAAGAAGCCGTGCTGGCCTTCGAATACGGCTACGCCTCGAACGACCCCAACACGCTCGTCATCTGGGAAGCCCAGTTCGGCGACTTCGTGAACGGCGCGCAAGTGGTGATCGACCAGTTCATCGCCTCGGGCGAAGTGAAGTGGGGCCGCGTCAACGGCATCACGATGATGCTGCCGCACGGCTACGAAGGCCAGGGCCCCGAGCACAGCTCGGCCCGCCTGGAGCGCTTCATGCAGCTGAGCGCCGACACCAACATGCAGGTGGTGCAGCCGACCACGGCCAGCCAGATCTTCCACATCCTGCGTCGCCAGATGGTGCGCAACCTGCGCAAGCCGCTGATCATCCTCACGCCCAAGTCGCTGCTGCGCAACAAGGACGCGACCTCGCCGCTGTCCGAGTTCACCAAGGGCAGCTTCCAGACCGTCATTCCCGACAGCAAGGGTCTGAAGGCCGAGAAGGTCAAGCGCCTGATCGCCTGCTCGGGCAAGGTCTACTACGACCTGGCCAAGAAGCGCGAAGAGCAGGGCAGCGACGACGTGGCGATCATCCGCGTCGAGCAGCTCTATCCGTTCCCGCACAAGGCGTTCGCCGCCGAGGTCAAGAAGTACCCCAACCTCGTGGACATCGTGTGGTGCCAGGACGAGCCGCAGAACCAGGGCGCCTGGTTCTTCGTGCAGCACTACATCCACGAAAACATGCAGGAAGGCCAGAAGCTCGGCTACTCCGGCCGTGCCGCCTCGGCATCGCCGGCCGTCGGCTACTCGCACCTGCACCAGGAACAGCAGAAGGCGCTGGTCGATGGCGCATTTGGCAAGCTCAAGGGCTTCGTGCTGACCAAGTAAGAACCGTCCCTTTTCACACGAACACCCTCAAGAACAAAACGGAGCTCACTCCAAATGTCTATCGTAGAAGTCAAAGTCCCCCAGCTTTCCGAATCCGTGGCCGAGGCCACCATGCTCACGTGGAAGAAGAAAGCCGGCGAAGCCGTCGCCGTCGATGAAATCCTGATCGAGATCGAAACCGACAAGGTCGTGCTCGAAGTGCCGGCACCCTCGGCCGGTGTGCTGGTCGAGATCGTTCAGCCCGACGGCGCCACCGTGGTGGCCGAGCAGCTGATCGCCAAGATCGACACCGACGGCAAGGCCGCCGCGGCAGCGCCTGCTGCTGCAGCTGCTCCCGCCGCCGCACCGGCCGCTGCTGCCCCCGCAGCGGCAGCCGCCGCTACCGGTGGTTCGAAGGCCGACGTCGCCATGCCTGCCGCTGCCAAGCTGCTGGCCGACAACAACCTGAAGACCAGCGACGTGGCCGGCACGGGCAAGGACGGCCGCGTGACCAAGGGCGACGTGCTCGGCGCCGTGGCTGCCGGCGCCAAGCCGGCCGCCACCATCGCCGCACCGGCTGCCAAGCCCGCGCTGCAACAGGTCGCCGCGCCCGCCGCGCCTGACCTGGGCGAGCGTCCGGAACAGCGCGTGCCGATGAGCCGCCTGCGCGCGCGCATCGCCGAGCGCCTGATCCAGTCGCAATCGACCAACGCCATCCTGACCACCTTCAACGAAGTGAACATGGCCCCGGTCATGGACCTGCGCAAGAAGTTCCAGGACGCGTTCACCAAGGAACACGGCGTGAAGCTCGGCTTCATGAGCTTCTTCGTGAAGGCCGCGGTGCACGCGCTGAAGAAGTACCCGGTGCTCAACGCCTCGGTCGACGGCAACGACATCCTGTACCACGGCTACTTCGACATCGGCATCGCCGTCGGTTCGCCGCGCGGCCTGGTGGTGCCCATCCTGCGCAATGCCGACCAGATGAGCTTCGCCGACATCGAGAAGAAGATCGCCGAGTACGGCAAGAAGGCACAAGACGGCAAGCTGGGCATTGAAGAAATGACCGGCGGCACGTTCTCCATCTCCAACGGCGGCACCTTCGGCTCGATGCTCTCGACCCCGATCATCAACCCGCCCCAGTCGGCCATCCTGGGCGTGCACGCCACCAAGGACCGCGCCGTGGTCGAAAACGGCCAGATCGTCGTTCGCCCGATGAACTACCTCGCCATGAGCTACGACCACCGCATCATTGACGGCCGCGAAGCCGTGCTGGGCCTGGTCGCCATGAAGGAAGCGCTGGAAGATCCGTCGCGCCTGCTGTTCGACATCTGATCCGGGGAGCAAGAACCAGATGGCAAACAAGCAATTCGACGTCGTCGTCATCGGCGGCGGTCCTGGCGGCTACATCGCAGCGATCCGCGCTGCGCAGCTCGGCTTCAACGTGGCCTGCATCGACGAGTGGAAGAACGGCAAGGGTGGCCCCGCACCGGGCGGCACCTGCACCAACGTCGGCTGCATCCCCTCGAAGGCGCTGCTGCAATCGTCGGAGCACTTCGAGCAGGCCGGTCACCACTTTGCGGACCACGGCATCAAGGTCGAAGGCCTCGGCCTGGACATCAACAAGATGCTGGCCCGCAAGGACCAGGTCGTGAAGCAGAACAACGACGGCATCCTGTACCTGTTCAAGAAGAACAAGATCAGCTTCTTCCACGGCCGCGGTTCGTTCGTGAAGGCGGACGAAGCCGGCTACGAGATCAAGGTGGCAGGCGCCGCTGAAGAGTCGATCAGCGGCAAGCACATCATCGTCGCCACGGGCTCCAACGCCCGCGCGCTGCCGGGCACGCCGTTCGACGAGGAAAACATCCTCTCGAACGACGGCGCACTGCGCATCGGCGCGGTGCCCAAGAAGCTGGGCCTGATCGGCTCGGGCGTCATCGGCCTCGAAATGGGTTCGGTGTGGCGCCGCCTCGGTGCCGAGGTCACGGTGCTCGAAGCACTGCCGACCTTCCTGGGTGCCGTGGACGAGCAGATCGCCAAGGAAGCCAAGAAGGCCTTCGACAAGCAGAAGCTCAAGATCGAACTCGGCGTCAAGGTCGGCGAGATCAAGTCGTCGAAGAAGGGCGTGAGCGTCGCCTGGACCAACGCCAAGGGCGAAGCCCAGACGCTGGAAGTCGACAAGCTGATCGTCTCGATCGGCCGCGTGCCCAACACCGTCGGCCTGAACGCCGAAGCCGTGGGCCTGAAGCTCGACGAACGCGGCGCCATCGCCGTGGACGACGACTGCAAGACCAGCCTGCCCAACGTGTGGGCCATCGGCGACGTGGTGCGCGGCCCGATGCTGGCGCACAAGGCCGAGGAAGAAGGCGTGGCGGTGGCGGAGCGCATCGCGGGCCAGCATGGCCACGTGAACTTCAACACCGTGCCGTGGGTGATCTACACCAGCCCCGAGATCGCATGGGTCGGCCAGACCGAGCAGCAGCTCAAGGCCGCGGGCCGCGCCTACAAGGCCGGCACCTTCCCGTTCCTGGCGAACGGCCGCGCACGCGCGCTGGGCGACACGACCGGCATGGTCAAGTTCCTGGCCGACGCCGCCACGGACGAGATCCTGGGCGTGCACATCGTGGGCCCGCAGGCCAGCGAGCTGATCTCCGAAGCCGTGGTGGCGATGGAGTTCAAGGCCAGTGCCGAAGACATCGCGCGCATCTGCCATGCGCACCCGTCGCTGTCGGAAGCCACCAAGGAAGCGGCCCTGGCCGTGGACAAGCGCACGCTCAACTTCTGATCTCCGGTTCTTGAGCGAACCCGGCCCCGATCGACCCTCGCGGGGCGGTCGGGGCTCTCCATTTTTGAAGCGATCCGATCCCTTGAGCGTCAAACAGGCTTACGAAGCGGAACTCGCGGCACGCGGGTTCAAGAGCGATCCCGCACAACTCGCGGCCGTCGAGGCGCTCGACCGCTGCGCCACCGAGTGGGGCGAGTACAAGGCCCGGCGCTCCAATGCGCTGAAGAAGCTCATCAACCGGCCGGAGTTGCCGCGCGGCGTCTACATGTACGGCGGCGTGGGGCGCGGCAAGAGCTTCCTGATGGACCTGTTCTTCAACGCCGTGCCGCTGCGGCGCAAGACGCGCCTGCACTTCCACGAGTTCATGCGCGAGGTGCACCGCGAGCTGCGCGACCTGCAGGGCACCGTGAACCCGCTCGACGAGCTGGGGCTGCGCATCTCCAAGCGCTACAAGCTGATCTGCTTCGACGAGTTCCACGTCGCGGACATCACCGACGCGATGATCCTGCACCGGCTGCTCGTGGCGCTGTTCGACAACGGCGTGGGCTTTGTCACCACCTCGAACTTCAAGCCCGACGACCTGTACCCCGGCGGCCTGCACCGCGACCGCATCCTGCCCGCCATTGCACTGCTCAACCAGAAGCTCGAAGTGCTGAGCGTGGACAACGGCACCGACTACCGGCGCCGCACGCTGGAGCAGCTGCGCATGTACCTCACGCCGAACGACGCGGCGGCCGAGAAGGAAATGCGCCACGCCTTCGACAAGCTGGCCGAGACGGCCGACGAAAACCCGATCCTGCACATCGAGCAGCGCGAGATCCGCGCGCTGCGCAAGGCCGGCGGCGTGGTGTGGTTCGACTTCAAGACGCTGTGCGGCGGCCCGCGTTCGCAGAACGACTACCTCGAGATCGCGAGCCAGTTCCACACTGTGCTGCTGTCCGACGTGCCGCACATGCCGGTGCGCATGGCCTCGGAAGCACGCCGTTTCACCTGGCTGGTCGACGTCTTGTACGACCGGCGCTGCAAGCTCATCATGTCGGCCGAGGTTCCGCCCGAGGCGTTGTACACCGAGGGGCCGCTGGCGCACGAGTTTCCGCGCACGGTGTCCCGGCTCACCGAAATGCAGTCGAGCGAATTCCTCGCCCTGGAACGCCGCATCGTCGACACCCGACTCACATGAAAAAAACCGCTCTTGCCCTGTTCCTGGCCTTGGCCAGCCTGCCGCTGTGGGCTCAGTCCAATGCGGCGGCGGGCAACGCCGACCTCGAAGCCGAACGCAGCCGCCTGGCGGCAGAGCGCGAGGTCATCGAGTCGCGCTACGCGAAGGAGCGCGCGGCCTGCTACAAGAAGTTCGCGGTCGAAGACTGCCTGCGCGAAAGCCGTAGCCGCCGTCGTAAGGAAACCGACCACATCAAGCGGCAGGAAACCGCGATCAACGACATCCAGCGCCAGCGCAGCGGCGCGGCCGAGCTGCAGAAGCTCGACCAGAAGGCCGCCACCCAGCGCCCGCAGGATTCGCGCGAACAGCGCGAGAAGTCGCAGGAAGACCAGAAGGCGCGTGAGCAGCGCGCCGCCGACCACGCCGCGAGCCGGGCCGCGACCGCGGCCGACGCGGCCGAGCGCCAGCGCCAGTTCGAGAACAAGCAGAAGGCCCATGCCGACGAGCAGGCCAAGGCGGCGCAGCGCCGCGCCGAAGCGCCGGCCGCGACCACGCGCTTCGAGGACAAGCAGAAGCGGGCCGCCGAACACCGTGCCAACCGCGAGCGCCAGAACGCCGAGCGCACCAAGCCGCGCGGTGCGCCGTTGCCACCGGCACCGGCGGCTTCCTCGCCCTGATCCTTGAAAGAGGGCGGGCGCTCAGGCCGCCGCGGGCAGCCGGTCGAGCTTGAGCACCGCGATCGAGATGTTGTCGCCCGTGCCGCGCGCACGGCGCCGTGCTTCTCCCACCAGGATTTCCACCGCGTCGCGCGGCGGCTGCGCGTACAGCACGCTGGCCAGTTCCTCGGGCGAGAAGTAGTGCCACAGGCCGTCGCTGCAGGCCATCAGCAGGTCGCCCGGCTGCAGCTTGGCGATGTGGTGCGGATCGACGGGCGGCGGCGTGGTCGTCATGCCCAGGCAACCCAGCAGGATGTTGCCCTGCGGATGGATGTTGGCCTCGGCCTCGCTGATCTGGCCGCGATCGACCAGCGCCTGCACGTACGAATGGTCGCGCGTGCGCTTGACCAGCGCGCCGTCGTTGAAGTGATAGATGCGCGAGTCGCCTGCGTGGATCCAGGCGCAGTCGCCTTTCGGGTTCATCAGGAAGGCGGCCAGCGTGCTGTGCGGTTCCTGCTCGCTCGACAGCGCCGTGAGCTTGATCACCGTGTGGGCGTCTTCGAGCAGCTGGCGCAGCACGACGGCAGGGTCGTCGCGCTCGGGGCTGTAGCGGGTGAAGAGCTGGCGCGCGGTCATCAGCACCTGGTCGGACGCCTTGCGCCCGCCGCTGCGTCCGCCCATGCCGTCGGCGATGACACCGAGCACGCAGCCCGGCGTGCGGGGGTGGCTCATCAACAGCACCTGGTCCTGCTGGTAGGGGCGATCCCCCTTGTGGAGGCCGGTGGCGGCGGCGAGTCGAAAGCCTTGGGTCATGAGCGCTGGGGCGCCAGAGGCGCGCTTTCTGTCTTCTCTGGGGTTCGTGTCAGGACGTATTATCGAATGAACACGCGCGGCCCCATGCGGCACGCGCACCCCCACCGTTGGACTCCAATCTTCATTCCCTTTCCCGTCAGCTGATCGAGCTGCGCATCGCGCATGCCGACCTCGACGCCACCATCGACCGGCTCTCGGAAGATGGCACGCCGCAGGACGAACTGCTGATGCGCCGCCTGAAAAAGCGCCGCCTCGCCCTGCGCGACCAGATCGCCCAGCTCGAGAACGCGCTCGACCCGAAAGAACCGGCGTGACGTCGCCGCTCGAAAACCAGGTGCGCGATGCGTTCGCGCAGGACGGGGTGCTGTCGCAGGCCGCCGAGCAGTTCCGCGAACGCGGCGGCCAGACCGAGATGGCGATGGCCGTGGCCCGCACCATCTCCGACGGTGGCATCCTCGTGGTCGAGGCCGGTACCGGCGTGGGCAAGACCTTCTCGTACCTCGTGCCGGCGCTGCTGAGCGGCGAGCGCGTGCTGCTCTCGACCGCCACGAAGACCCTGCAAGACCAGCTGTTCGGCCGCGACCTGCCGCGGCTCGTCGAGGCCTTCGCACTGCCGATACGCACGGCGCTGCTGAAAGGGCGGGGCAGCTACCTGTGCCTGCACCGCCTCGACATGGCGCGCCACGACGCCTCGCTGCCCGAGCGCGGCAGCCTGCGCACGCTGGCAAAGATCGAGCAGTGGTCGAAAGCCACGCGCACCGGCGACCTCGCCGAACTGCCGGGGCTCGACGAACGCTCGCCGCTGATCCCGCTGATCACCTCCACGCGCGAGAACTGCCTGGGCGCGCAATGCCCGCAGTTCAAGGCCTGCCACGTCAACCTGGCGCGGCGCGAGGCGCTGGCGGCCGACATCGTGGTCATCAACCACCACCTGTTCTTTGCCGACCTCGCGGTGCGCGAGACCGGCATGGCCGAGCTGCTGCCGACCGTGAGCGTCGTCGTGTTCGACGAGGCGCACCAGCTCAACGAGACCGGCGTGCAGTTCCTGGGCGCGCAACTCGGCAGCGGGCAGGCGCTCGATTTCGCGCGCGACATGCTCGGCGCCGGCCTGCAGCATGCGCGCGGGTTGGTTGACTGGCAGCAGTTGGTGGCGGGCGTCGAACGCGCGGCGCGCGAACTGCGCCTGGTGGTCGGCAAGCAGTGGCCGGGCGCCAAGCTGCGCTGGATCGGCCCGGCTCCCGAGGGCGTGAATGCCGAAGCCTGGCAAGGCGCGCTCGACGACCTGCAGGACGCCTTCGTGCTGGCCGCCGACGGGCTGGACACGGTGAGCGAGATCTCGCCCGACTTCGTGCGCCTGCACGAGCGCGCGCGCCAGCTCGCCAAGCGCACGGCGCGTTTCGCGCAGCCGTGCGAACTCGACTCGGTGCGCTGGGTCGACGTGGGCACGCAGCTGCGGCTGATCGAGTCGCCGCTCGACATCGCCGATGCGATGCGCAAGCGGGTGCTCAAGCTGGCCGACGAGCCTGTGGAGTCCGACCTGCCCTACGGCGACGACGAAGAAGACCCGGAGCACGGCGCCGTCCCGCCGCCACCGCAGGAAGACAGCCGCCGCGCCTGGGTCTTCACCTCCGCCACGCTGGGCGACGACCCCACGCTGCGCTGGTTCACCGAACCCTGCGGCCTGCGCGATGCCGAAGTGCTGCGCGTGCAAAGCCCGTTCGACTACGCCTCGCAGGCGGCGATCTACGTGCCGCGGGCCTTTCCGAAGCCCAACGATCCCACGCACAGCCAGCAGGTGGCCAAGCTGGCCGCGCACGGCGCCGCCGAACTCGGGGGGCGCACGCTGGTGCTCACCACCACGCTGCGTGCGCTGCGCACCATCGGCGATGCCATGCGTCAGCAGTTCGAACTGCTCCAGACAGAAGCGCGGCCCGAGGTGCTGGTACAGGGCGAGCTGCCCAAGCGCGTGCTCATGGACCGCTTCCGCGAAGGCGCGAGCAACGGGCGCGCGGGCTGCGTGCTGGTCGCGTCGGCGTCGTTCTGGGAAGGCTTCGATGCACCGGGCGATGCGCTGCAGTTCGTGGTGATCGACAAACTGCCGTTCCCGCCGCCCAACGATCCACTGGTGGAAGCCCGCTCGCAGCGGCTCGAAGCGCAGGGGCGCAGTTCGTTCAGCGATTACTCGCTGCCCGAAGCGGCCGTGGCATTGAAACAGGGGGCGGGGCGCCTCATTCGCCGTGAAAGCGACAGCGGCGTGCTCGCGATCTGCGACACGCGCCTCGTGGCGATGGGCTATGGCCGGCGGCTGCTGGCGGCGTTGCCGCCGATGCGCCGGCTGGAAACCGAAGCGGATTTCGAGAGCGCGATCGACGCGCTCAGGAAACCCTACTGATATCTACCGGAGGGCGCTGGATTACCAGAGCTTCCACCAGGGATCGGTGCTGCCCTTGAAGCCGTTGGCCAGGTAGGTGCTCTGCGGGTAGTTGGTGGTCAGCACGCGTTGTGCATCGTCGCGCAGGTCCTTCATGCCGAGCGCGTCGTACGACTTCACCATGATGTACAGGGCTTCCTCGAGTGCCGGCACTTCGCGGTAGTCGGACAGCGCGATCTGCGCCCGGTTGATGGCCGCCAAGTAGGCGCCACGCGAGTAGTAATAGCGGGCCACGTGAACTTCGTACTGCGCGAGCGAGTTCACGATGTAGTTCATGCGCTGGCGCGCGTCGGGCGCGTAGCGCGACTCGGGAAAGCGCGTCACGAGGTCGCGGAAGGATTCGAACGATTCCTTGGCGGCCTTCTGGTCGCGCTCGGACAGGTCCTGGCGCGTCAGGAACGCGAACATGCCCAGGTCGTCGTTGAAGTTGATCACGCCCTTCAGGTAGAGCGCGTAGTCGAACGCCGGGCTGGCCGGGTGCAGCTTCATGAAGCGGTCGAGCGTGGCGATGGCGTTGGCCTTTTCGCCGGCCTTGTGCTGGGCGTAGGCCTTCTCGAGTTGGGCCTGCTGGGCCAGCGGCGTACCGGCGGCACGGCCTTCGAGCTTCTCGTACAGCGGCACTGCCTTGTCGTAAGCGCCGGAGCCGACTTCGTCCTTGGCTTCCGAGTAGATGCGGTTGGGGCTCCAGTTCGCGGTCTTGTCTTCCTTGGTGGTGGAACCGCAACCGGCGACGAGAAGGGCCGCCGCGCTGAGCGCGATCCAGGCAGGGACCGATAATTTGGCGCGAAACATCACATACGGCTTTCGTGAAACAGTTGCCCTCAATTATATCGACCGACCCCCTGACCGATCCCCCGGAAGGGCCTGAACCTGAAGAGGGCGCCGATCTCGCGGAGTCCAGCGAGCTGCGGCCCTTCGCCATCGACCAGGCGCAGCACGGGCAGCGGCTCGACCGCGCCCTGGCGGCGCTGGTGCCCGAGTTCTCGCGCAGTTACCTTCAGCAACTCATTGAGGCCGGCGCCGTCGAGCTGCAAGGGCGCACGCTCACCAAGGTCTCTGCCACGGTGCGCGCGGGTCAGTCGGGGCGCATCGAGCTGCGGCCCACGCCCCAGAGCCAGGCCTTCCGGCCCGAGGCGATGGAGCTGGTCACGGTCCACGAGGACGAGCACCTGCGGATCATCGACAAGCCGGCCGGCCTGGTGGTGCACCCGGCGCCGGGTCACTGGAGCGGCACGCTGCTGAACGGGCTGCTGGCGCTCGACCCGAAGGCCGTGCTGCTGCCGCGCGCGGGCATCGTGCACCGCCTCGACCGCGACACCAGCGGCCTGATGGTGGTGGCGCGCACGCGGGCCGCGATGGACGCCATGGTGGCGCTGATCGCCGCGCGCGACGTGAAGCGCCAGTACTTGGCGATGGGGCACAAGGCCTGGGAAGGCGCGGCGGCGCGGCAGGTCGATGCGCCGATCGGCCGCGACCCGCGCAATCGGCTGCGCATGGCCGTGGTCGACCTCGAGCGCCACGCGGGCAAGACCGCGCGCACCTTGATCGAACGGCTCGACAGCCATACCGACGGCTGCGCGGTGCGCTGCACGCTCGAAACCGGCCGCACCCACCAGATCCGCGTGCACATGGCGTCGATCGGCCATCCGCTGGTCGGCGACGCTCTGTATGGCGGCGCGCCCGCGGCGGGTCTGTCGCGGCAGGCGCTGCATGCGTTCCGGCTGGCGTTCGTGCATCCCGTCACGCAGCAGGCGATGGAGTTCCGTTCGCCGCCGCCGCCCGATCTGGCGCAGGCTTTGCAGACCTGGGGGCTGGATTACAATCGCGCCTGACGGCCCGAGGGCCGCGCCGGCCACCCGATGCCGGCCTTGCGTTGCACTCGCCGCGTGCCGGCAACGCCTACCCCTTCCATCCATCTGAACAAGCGTCGCCAGGCGCCTTTTTCCGGATAACGCGAACCATGAATACGGCGGATGCCAAGCGCATTCTCGAAACCGCCTTGATCTGTTCGAGCCAGCCGCTGCCGGTGCGTGACATGCGCGTGCTGTTCGACGACGAGCTGGGCGTGGACACGATCAAGGTGCTGTTGCTCGAACTGCAGGAAGACTGGGCGCAACGCGGCCTGGAGCTGGTGAGCGTCGGCAGCGGCTGGCGTTTTCAGAGCCGGCCCGAGATGCGCGACGCCCTCGATCGCCTGCATCCCGAGAAGCCGCCGCGCTACACGCGCGCCGCGCTAGAGACGCTGGCCATCATTGCCTACCGGCAGCCGGCCACGCGCGGCGACATGGAAGACATCCGCGGCGTCACGATCAACTCCCTGATCCTGAAGCAGCTCGAAGACCGCGGGTGGGTCGAGGTGATCGGCCACCGCGAAACGGTCGGCCGGCCCGCGCTCTACGCGACCACCCGCCAGTTCCTCGACGACCTGGGCCTGGCCTCGCTGGACCAGCTACCGCTGGTGGAAACGCCCGCGCAGCAGGCGGCATTGGTTGACGCACTGCAGCAGGCCGCGGGCGACCAGCCGGGGCTGCCGATCGACGGCGATGCGGCGGAAGAGGCTGTTGCGGAATCTGCTGAGGCCGCAACGCCGGCAGAGGAAGAAGGCGTGCAGGCGGAACTCGCCATGGTCGATGCACCGCCCGAGTCGGTCGAGCTGGCCGAGGTCGTCTCGACCGATGCGGCGGAGTTTGCCGAAGAGGTGGTGGCGATCGCCGAGGCCGCTGAGCCCGTCGATGAGGCGCTGCCTGTGCCCGAGCCAGAAACCGGCGAGCCGCCCGCCGAACCCGAAGTGGCCGCCGCGCCCGAAGAACCCGAATCCGACGTCCCGTCCCCCGCAGCGGACGAGACCGACCCCCACG
>NZ_JBWKYF010000092.1:0-20601 GCF_059423605.1 Variovorax sp. GW460-12-1-14-LB1 | reverse complement strand
CCCCGTCACGCCCTGGCACCTGGCGCTGGGGCAGCGCTTCGCCACGCTGTGGGTCGTGAAGATGATCGGCACCACGCTCGGCATCTCGGGCTTCTTCGTCCTGTACTTCTGGGTGATGCACCACCCGCCCTCGGTGCCCACGGTGATGCCGCTCACCGCCATCGACCACTGGGTGGACGTGAGCGACGACGCGATGCTGCTGTACAGCTCGCTGTGGTTCTACATCTCGCTCGCGCCGGCCTTCACGAAGAACAAGGCCGAGCTGTGGGCCTGCGCGCGCGGGGCCGCGCTCATGGCGGCGGCCGGCCTGGCGGTGTTCTGGTGTTTTCCGACGGTGGTGCCGAGCTTTGCGATCGACTGGTCGCAGTACCCGGCGCTGCAGTTCCTCAAGAGCGCCGATGCGGGCGGCAATGCCTTCCCGTCGCTGCATGTGGCCTTCGCCGTGTTCGCGGCCGTATGGCTCGGCCGCCAGCTGCGCAGCGTGCAGGCGCCCGCGTGGACGCAATGGGTGAACGTGCTGTGGGCCGCGGGGATCGTCTATTCGACGCTGGCCACGCGCCAGCACGTGCTACTCGACGTGCTCGGCGGTGTGCTGCTGGCGGGCCTGGTGTGCTGGCGTCGCGCGCCGCGTGCCCGCTTGGTGCTGGCTGAGGCCTGAGCAGCGCTGTCAGGCTGGGTCCTTCAAGAACCACCGCGGAACCGGCTTTGCCGGGCCGCCGGTGGTGCCCCCGGTAGGGGGTTGGCGCAGCGACACGAAGTGCGCGCAGCCTGGGGGCGAGCCTAGTTCACCAGAAGATCCAGAGGGCGAGGCCGCCGAAGATCGTCCACTTCACGAGGTAGTACGCGCGCTTGTCCCAGGCCTTCAGGCGCTTGCCGATCACGCGGATCTGGTAGATGTACTTGAAGGCGCGGTTCAGGCCGCCCGTCTTGTCGCCCGCGTCGTTGGGCGAGGCGGCGGCGGCCAGCAGGTTCTTCGCGAACCAGCGGTTCACGGCGCTGGCCCAGCGGTACTTCAGCGGACGCTCGATGTCGCAGAACAGGATCACGCGGTCGTGGTCGGTGGTGTTCTCGGCGTAGTGGATGTAGGTCTCGTCGAACACCACGGCCTCGCCGTCGCGCCAGTGGTAGCGCTGGCCGTCCACGTCGATGTAGCAGCCTTCGACGCCCGGCGTCCACAGGCCCAGGTGATAACGCAGCGAACCGGCGAACGGGTCGCGGTGGCGCACGAGGCGGCTGCCCGGGGGCAGCTCGGCGAACATCGCGGCCTTGATGGTGCCGATGCCTTTGAGCAGCTCGGTGGTGCGCGGGCACAGCACGGCGGCCGAGGGGTGCGCCTCGTCGTACCACTTCAGGTAGAAGCGCTTCCAGCCGCTCTTGAAGAAGGAGTTGAAGCCCACGTCGTTGAACTGGCTCGAGGCCTTGATGCTGCCGCCGTTGCGCATGGCCAGCGCTTCTTCGCGGATCACTTCCCAGTTTTCCTCGAGGATGCGCATCTCGGGGAACTGCGCGGGCGACAGGTACGGCGTACCGGGCACCTTCGAGAAAAGGTACATGAAGACGTTCAACGGCGCCAGGAAGGTCGAGTGATCAGAGAGCTGTCTGAAGAACTTGTGCCGGACCTGGCCGCGGAAGTGAACGTAGAGTGCGCTGAGCACGAAGATGGCAAGAATGACCCACTTCATTGGTGAAAGTGTCCTGTAGACGAGCGCCGGGGGAGCCGGCTAGTGTAAATCCTTGCCCCGGAACAGGCCCGGCCGGGGCCTTTTCCCCCGGGCTCAGGCGCCGACGAGCAAAGGCTGCGGCACGTCGGCCTGCGCCAGCGGCAGCCGCACCGTGGCCAGCAGGCCACCGCCCGGGGCCTCGCCCAGCACCGCGTCGCCACCGTGCCGGTCGACCACCGACTTGACGATGGCCAGACCCAGCCCGCTGCCGCTTTGCGTCTGGTCGGGGTTGCGGAAGAAGCGGTCGAACACGCGCTCGCGCAGCGCGGGCGGAATGCCCGGGCCCGTGTCGGCCACGGTCAGCAGCGCCCGCGCGCCCTCGCGTGCCACGTGCACCGTCACGGTGGCGCCGCAGGGGCTGTACTTGATCGCGTTGTCGATCAGGTTGTCGATCATCGAGACCAGGCTTTCGCGCTCGCCGAGCACCGGCACGGCGTCGTCGCACACCAGTTCGAGCTCCACGCCGCGCGCACGCGCCAGGCCCTCGATCATGGCCAGCCGGTCCTGCACCAGCCCGTCGAGCGACAGCATCACGGGCAGCGCGTTGGTGGCCACCGCGTCGCTGCGCATGAGCTGCAGCAGTTGCCCCACCAGCCGCGCCGCGCGGTCGTTGCTGCGCAGCAGGTTGGCCATGAGTTCGCGCTGGCCCTCGTCGCTGCTCTGCTCCTTCAGTGCCTCGACGTTCACGCGCATGGCCGCCAGCGGCGTGCGCAGCTCGTGCGCCGCGTCGGCGATCAGGCTGCGCTCGCGCGTGGTGCTGTCGCGCACCCGCAGCAGCAGGCTGTTGATGCTCTGCACCATCGGCTTGAGCTCCTTGTGCGGCGGCGTGTACGACAGCGGCGTCAGGTCGTCGGGGCCGCGCTCGGCGGTTTCGCGGCTCACCTGGCGCCACGGGCGCAACGCCAGCCGCACCGACAGCCAGGCGGGAAAGACAAGGAACGGCAGGCTGATCACCAGCGGCAGCAGGTAGTAGCCGCGCGACAGCACGGTGACGGCCAGCCGCCACACGCTGGGCTCGGCCAGCACCACGCGGGTGTCGGCGATGGGCGAGGCCATCGTGCGCGCGCGCCACTCGCGGCCGCCCGCGACCACGGTCTCGTTGCGGTCGGGCACCGAGTTCAGCAGCACGGGCACACCGGCGCGCGAGTTGTAGATCAGCTTGCCGCGCTGCCACACCTGCATGACCGCCAGGGCTTCGTTGGTTTCGTCGCCGTCGCTGAGCGCCTCGATGAGCGCGGCGTCGAAGGCCTCGAGCGCCTCTCGTTGCCGCTCGGGTTGGTCCTCCAGCTTCTGCGCAATGGAGATCGCCGCCTTGAAGATGCTGGTGAACCGGAGCAGCCCCGGGTCCTTGTACGAGTCGTACAGCAGCAGTCCCACGGCCGAAGTCCACAGCAGCGCAACCACGGCCATCTGCGCCACCAGCAGGCGGCGCATCAGGGACGGCTGGTTCCAGTTCTTCCAGCCGCGCGCCAGCTGGCGCATCATTTCGACGGGCTCCGCACCAGCGACTGGGTGTCGATCACGTAGCCGATGCCGCGCACCGTGCGGATGTAGCCCTGCCCGATCTTCTTGCGCAGGTTGGAGATGTGCACCTCGAGCGAGTTGCTGCCGTTGGCCTGGCCACCGGGCAGCACCTGCTCTTCCATCACGCGGCGCGTGACCACGCGGCCGGTGCGCTTGAGCAACAGCGCCAGCAGGTCGAACTCGCAGCGCGACAGCTCCACCGGCTCGCCATCGACGATCACACCGCGCGTGGGTTCGTGCAGCGCCAGGCCGCGCATGCGGATGGTCTCGTCGTTGAAGCCGTAGCTGCGGCGCGCCAGGGCCCGCACGCGCGACAGCAGCTCAGCCAGCGCGAAGGGCTTCACGAGGTAGTCGTCGGCGCCGTCGTCCAGGCTGCGCAGGCGGTCGTTGAGCGCGTCGCGCGCGCTCAGCACCAGCACCGGCAGGATCTGGCGGGTGCGGCGAAGGCGCAGCAGCAGGTCGAGCCCGTCGCCGTCGGGCAGGCCGAGGTCGAGCAGCACCATGTCGAAGGCGCCGTTGTCGAGGGTGCGCAAGGCGTCGTCGAGCCGGCGGACCCACACCACGTCCAGGCCCTGGTTGGCGAGCGCAATGCGCACGCCGTTGCCAAGATCAAGATCGTCCTCAACAAGCAAAAGATTCATGGGAAGGATTCCAAGCGAACAAGCCCGGTTCCGGGAAGTGGCCGAAGTATCTGCCACACCCCGTCGCCGTGCTTCAGGAAGCCTTCATGAAGGCTGCAGGGCTTCTTCAGGCGGCGTGCCCACACTGCAAGGCTCTTACTTTCTTCTTCATGCTTGGAGCCCCGACGTGCCTCGCCCCTGTCTTTCCACGGTCCGCCCGCACTGGGCGAACCCGCTTCACTTCCAGCGCCGCGACCTGCTGCGCGCCGTGCTCCTGGGCAGCGCGGCCGGGCTGGCCGCTTGCGGCGGCGGCGGTGGTGGCAACGCCGGCCCCGCCCCCATCGGCAACGACCTTCCCGTGGCGGCCACCGACCGCCGCGTGAAAGTGTCGACCACGCCCGAGGTCTCGCTGCAGGTGCGCGACTGGCAGCGCAGCGACGACGGCGGTCCCGTGCTCGTGCTGCTCGCCGGCCTGGGCGGCAACGCGCGCTGCTTCGACAGCCTGGCGCCCGCGCTGGTCGCGGCCGGCGCCGCCTCGCGCGTGCTCGCCGTGAGCCGGCGCGGCTACGGCCTGTCGGACAAGCCGCTGCCGGTGAAGAGCGCCACGCAGCACTACGAGGTAGACACGCTGGTCGACGACCTGGCCGCGCTGTGCGATGCGCTCGGCCTCACGCGCGTGGTGCTCGGCGGCCATTCGATTGCCGGCAACGAACTCACGCGCTTCGCGGGCCGCTTTCCCGAGCGGGTGCGCGGCCTGGTGTACCTCGATACCACCTTCGACTACACGAAGGACGCCGACACCGGCGGCGAAGACCCGCCGCTGAATCGCCGGCTCGACGAGCCCGCGCCCACGCCCGAGGACGGCCGTTCGATGAAAGCAGCCGTCGCGTACCTGCGGCGCAAGTCCAAGAACTGGTGGCCGGCGCTCGAAGCCAACCTGCGCGACGCGCTCGAGGTGCAGGCCGACGGCAGCGTGCGGCCCAACACGCCCGACGCCGTGGAGACCGCGATGGACACCGCGGCCCACCGCTTCTCGCCCGACTACCGACCGGTGCGCGCGCCGGCGCTGGTGGTGACCGCGCTGCCGTTCGACCAGCGCGACCTGTTCCCCTGGCTCGAACGGCCGCTGGACGCGCAGACCGGCCAGGACGCCGCCGACTTCCTGCGCATCTTCCGCCGCGTGCGCCGCGCCGACGCCGACCGCCTCGCGGCCGCGCTGCAGACCTCGCACCGGCTCACGCTGGACCACTGCAACCACACCGACTTCTTCATGGAGCGCGAGGCCGAGGTGGTGCGCGCGATCCAGTCGATGCGCTGGGCCTGATCCTTACTTGCGCAGCAGCTTGATCAGCGCCGCGAGTTCCTCGCCGCCGAGCCCCGCCGCATCGGCGCGCCGGAACAGGCCTGCGGCAAAGGCCGGGAACTCGGTGTTGATGCCCGCCTCCTGCGCGGTCTGCAGGATGCGCTGCGTGGCCTCGACCGAGATGCGCATCGGGCTCTGCGTGATCGCGAAGTCGCCCGACTGGATCACCGCGCCCTCGTGCTGGAGAAAGCCCGCGAAGGTCGGCATGATGCCGGCCACGATGCGGCCGTACTCCGCCACGTCGAAGCCTTCGTGCTCGGCGATGCGCGCGCCGTGCAGGAAGCCGAGCATCGTGCCGTAGATGCTGGACAGCGTGGCCAGGTCCATGGCCGCGGCCGCGCTGGCCTTCTCGCCGAGGTAGACGATGCCGCCGGCCAGCACCTTCAGCAAGGGTTCGGCCTCGGCGAACACGGCCTGCGCACCCGACACCAGCAGCGGCGTGTCGGGTCGGCCCATCTGGTCCGGCGCGGCCTGGATCGCGCCTTCGAGGTACGCGGCGCCGTGGCGGTGCGCCCAGGCTTCGGCCTCGCGCGCGTCCTTCGGGCTGCCGGTGGTGAGCTGCGCGAGCAGGCGCCCGTCCATGGCGGCGGCCACACCGTCCATCGCGAAGATCGCGTCGGCGGCGCGGTAGTCGTACACGCACATCACGGCCATGCGACTCGCGCGCAAGGCCTCGGCCGCGCTGCGCGCCAGCACGGCACCGCGGGCGACCAGCGCGTCGGCCTTGTCGGCCGAGCGGTTCCACAGCGTGACCTTGTAGCCCTGGTCGAGAAAGAGCCGCGCGATGACGACGCCCATGGCGCCCAGGCCCAGAACCGAAACTTCCTTGTTGGTGTTGCTCATGGCAATCCGATGCAGTGGTGGTTGATGACGCCTGCATGGTAGAAATTACACTTCCACATGGTCAAGTACCTACGATAAAGTAAGGTACTTACCAAATGGGAAGTATTGGAATCGCAAGGAGCAAGAGATGGCAGCGAAGAAGCCCTACAACTGCGGCATCGGCCCCGCGTTCGAGGTCATCGGCGGCAAGTGGAAAGCCGTCATCCTGTGGGAGCTGCACCTGCAGCCCTACCGCTTCGGCGAGCTGAAGCGGCTGCTGCCCGAGGTCAGCGAGAAGATGCTGATCCAGCAGCTGCGCGAGATGGAAACCGACGGCCTCGTGCACCGCGAGGTGTTCCACGAAGTGCCGCCGCGCGTCGAGTATTCCGAGACCTCGCTCGGCGCCACGCTCAATGCGGCGCTGGGGCCGCTGGCCGATTGGGGCGACCGCTATGCCAAGCGCGTGGCGGCGGCGCGCAAGCAGGCCGAAGCGGCGAAGTAAGACCGGCGCCTCTGAAGGCGCGAAGAAACCGTAGCGAGCGCCCCGAGGTCGCGTCGAGGACCGGAACCGTACTCCCGTACGGTGAGGACCGCAGATGCGAGATCGGGACGCGCAGTAGGTTTATTGCGCCTTCAGTCGGCCCAGCCGGTTTCGATTTCTGTTTTCACTTCGGTCATGAGCTTGTGCACGGGGCACTTGCCCGCCACGCGCAGCAGCTCGTCGCGTTGCGCCTCGGTCAGCTCGCCCGTCAGGCGCAGGCCCGACTTCAGGCGGTAGATGCCCTTGCGCTCCTCGCTGTCGTCGCGGTCGACCACGACCTCGATGTCTTCCACCGGAATGCCCTTGCGGCGCGCATAGAGCAGCACCGTGAGCGCCTTGCAGGCCGCCAGCGACGCGTCGTACAGGTCGTGCGGCTCGGCGCCACCGTCACTGCCGCCGCCCGCGGGCGAGGCATCGACGGGGATCTCGTGGTTGCGGATCTTGAGGATGTGGCGCGTGCCGGTGGTGCCGTCGCGGCGGATCGAGAGGGTCATGCCGATGTCCTTGAAGGGGTGGAAAGAAAGCTCAGGCCAAGTCTTTCACATACAGGATGGTCGTGAATCCGCTGTGCCATTCGAGGTCGGGGTAGCGGCCGGCCTCGCGGTAGCCGAGCGCGCGATACAGGCCCTGGCTCTGCGTGTTGAAGGTGTCGGTCTCGAGCCGCGCCTGCGCCACGCCGTCGGCGCGCATGCCGGCTTCGGCAAAGGCCATGAGCGCGCGGGCGATGCCCTTGCGCTGGTGCGCGGCGGGCACGTGCAGGGCCTGCACGAAGTCGTGCTCCCAGTGCACCATGCCGACCACCTCGCCCTCGATTTCCGCCACGAAGAAGGCCGGGCCGCTCTCGTCGATGTAGCCCACGGGCTCGCCGCTGTCGGCATAGGCCCTGGCGGCCTCGGGCGTGAGCTGCGGCAACCAGGTGCTCGCGAAGGTGTCGTCGAGGATGGCCTTCACGGCGTCGAAGTCGGCCAAGCGCCAAGGCCGGATGGCAACGGCGGCGGCGCTCACCGGTCCACCGCCAGCATCAGCGTTTCCTTGATCTCTTCCATCACCACGTAGCTGTGCGACTCGGCCGCCACCGGCAGCTTCTTGAGGATGTCGCCCAGCAGGTGCCGGTACTCGCTCATGCCGCTCAGGCGCGCCTTCACGAGGTAGTCGAAGCTGCCCGACACCAGATGGCATTCGAGCACCTCGGGCATGTGCAGCAGCTCCTGCTTGACCTTGTCGAACACGTCGCCCGACTTGGCCGAGAGCTTGATCTCCACGAACACCAGCAGCGTCTTGCCCAGCGCCTCGGGCGACACGTGCGCGTGGTAGCCCGTGATGACGCCGTCGCGCTCCATGCGCTTGACGCGCTCGGCGCAGGGCGAGGCCGACAGGCCGATGCGCTCGGCCAGTTCGGTCATGGAAATGCGGCCCTGGCGCTGCAGCAGGTCGAGGATCTTGCGGTCGATTCGGTCGAGTTCGGGCATTTCACTCCGCGCGGGGCCTTGGACGGTTTTCGGCAGCGATTTTCACGGCCAAAGACCTAAAAACAATGGAATCCACTGCATTGTGCACTTTAGATTCACATCATTCCATTCAGATCAGCGGATACACCATGAAAGTCATCGTTCTCGGCGGCGGCGTGATCGGCACCACCACGGCGTACTACCTCGCGCGCTCCGGCGCCGAAGTCACCTTGCTCGACCGGCAGGCCGGTCCGGCCGAGGAAACGAGCTTCGGCAACGCCGGCCAGGTGTCGCCCGGCTACTCGACGCCGTGGGCCGCACCCGGCATTCCGCTGAAGGCGATCAAGTGGATGTTCCAGAAGCACGCGCCGCTGTCGATCCGCCCTGACGGCACGCTGTTCCAGCTGCGCTGGATGGCTGCCATGCTGCGCAACTGCTCGCCCGAGCGCTACGCCGTGAACAAGGAACGCATGATGCGCGTGGCCGAATACAGCCGCGGCTGCCTGCAGCAACTGCGCGCCGACACCGGCCTGCAGTACGAGCACCGCACCGGCGGCACGCTGCAGCTGTTCCGCACGCAGGCGCAGCTCGACGCGGTGCAGCGCGACATCGCCGTGCTCGAGGAATGCGGCGTGCCCTATGAACTGCTCGACCGCGACGCCCTGGCGCGCGTCGAGCCCGGCCTGGCCGGCGCGCGCGAGCGCCTCACGGGCGGCCTGCGCCTGCCCAACGACGAAACCGGCGACTGCCACCTGTTCACGCGCGGCCTCGCCGAGATCGCACACGGCCTGGGCGTGGACTTCCGCTTCGGCCAGACCATCGACGGCCTGGAGACCGACGGCGGCCGCATCACCGGCGTGCGCACGCGTGCCGGCAAGATCCTTACGGCCGACCGCTACGTGATGGCCTTCGGCAGCTACTCGCGCGCCGCCATCGCTTCGCTGGGCCTGGACATCCCGGTGTACCCGGTCAAGGGCTACTCGCTCACGGTGCCGCTGCTCGACGAATCGCTCGCGCCGCAATCGACCGTGCTCGACGAAACCTACAAGGTGGCCGTCACGCGCTTCGACAACCGGATCCGCGTGGGCGGCATGGCCGAGCTCGGCGGCTTCGACCTGCGCCTGAACCCGGCGCGCCGCGCCACGCTCGAGAAAGTGGTGAGCGACCTGTTCCCGGGCGGCGACCTGCCCAACGCCAGCTTCTGGACCGGCCTGCGCCCGATGACGCCCGACAGCACACCCATCGTCGGCGCCACGCGCTACCCCAACCTGTTCCTGAACACGGGCCACGGCACGCTGGGCTGGACCATGGCCTGCGGCTCGGGCAAGCTGATCTCGGACCTCGTGACGGGCCAGCGACCGGAGATCCGCACAGATGGATTGGCGATGGACCGCTACACGCAAGGCCCGTCGCGCTCGGCGCGCCCGAACCCGACGACGGCGCCGGCCTGACCGACGCCTGGGATGCGACGGGCCGCCCGGGCCCGCGCTGACCTACTCGTCGCTGGCGTCGTTGCCCGTCATCGCGAGCACCTCTTCGACAAAGGCCTCGAAGCGCGGCAACGCGGCAGGCAGCCCGTCGAGCGAAGCGGCTTCGCCCGCATCGAAGAAATGCGGCGCATCGGCGGGCATGGCGACCCATTCCCCGCCTTCGACCAACAACCCCAGATACCCCTCCGCCGTCGGCAGGTAGAACAGCCCCGCGCTGTCGAGCACACGCTGGCCTTCGGCCTCGCCGCGCCCCCAGCGCACGCCGTGGCGCGCGAGGTGGTCGCTGATCCAGCCGTCACACACGTGCGTGTCGCGCCAATTGGCCTGGCCATCGAATACGGCGAGCACGGGCATGGGGCGTCCTTCGCTGAAGCGTGATCGATTACTGCAGGAAGCTGGGCTTGGCGTAGCCCTGGAACTTGCTGTCGACCACCGTCTTGAATTCCTTCGAGCGGTAGGCCTCGGCGATGTCCTTGGCCCAGGCGGCGTTCTTGTCGGCGCTCTTCACGGCGACCACATTCAGGTAGTAGTCGGGCGTCTTCTCGAGCACCACGGCCTCGGTGAGCTTCAGGCCCGACGAGATCGCGAAGTTGCCGTTGACGATGGCGTACTCGGTGTCACCCAGCGAACGCGGCAGCTGCGCGGCCTCGAGCGGAATGAACTTGAGCTTCTTCGGGTTCTCGGCCACGTCCTTCTCGGACGCGCGCAGCGGATCGATGCCGGCCTTGATCGTGACCAGCTTGTTCTGCTCCAGCAGCACCAGCGCGCGCGCCAGGTTGCTCGGGTCGTTCGGCAACGTCACGCGGTCGCCTTCCTTCACGTCGGCCAGCGTCTTGCGCTTGGTCGAGTACACGCCCATGGGCGCGATCGGGCCCTGCACCAGCTCGGCGAGGTCGAGCTTCTGGTCGGCCGAGAACTTCTGGAGGTAGACCCGATGCTGGAAGAAATTGGCGTCGAGCGAGCCCTGGGCCAGCGCGAGGTTGGGCTGCACGTAGTCGTTGAACTCGACCAGCTTCACCTTGTAGCCCTTCTTCTCGAGGATCGGAATGATGCCGGCCTTGAGCTGGTCGGCGTTGGAACCGGCGGTGCCGCCGATCACGAGGTTCTTCTTGGCGTCCTGCGCCTGCGCCGACAGCGAGAGGCCGCCGAGCGACAGCGCGACGAGGGAAACGGCGAGGACGGAACGGCGCAGCAGTGCGGTTTTCATGGAGTGAACAGAAAGATGAGAGAGGAAAGGAAAAATCAACGCTTGTCGAGCCGGCGCGCCGTGGTGTTGCCCACGAACTGCAGGATCTGCACCAGGACCACGAGCAGCGCCACGGTGAGCACCATCACGTCGGTCTGGAAGCGGTAGTAGCCGTAGCGGATGGCCAGGTCGCCGATGCCGCCGCCGCCCACCACGCCGGCAATCGCCGAGTACGACAGGAAGCTCACGGCCAGCACGGTGAGCGCGAGCACCAGCCCCGAGCGCGCCTCGACGATCAGCACGCGCCAGACGATCTGCAGCTCCGACGCGCCCATGGCATGCGCCGCCTCGATCACGCCGCGCGGCACCTCGCGCAGGCACTGGTCGACCAGCCGCGCGAAGTACGGGATGGCCGCGAACGACAGCGGCACCGCGGCCGCCAGCGGGCCGATGGAGGTGCCCGCGATGATCCGTGTGAACGGCACCAGCGCCACCAGCAGGATGATGAACGGGAAGGAACGCACCGTGTTCACGATCCAGTTGAGGATGTGGAACGCCGGCTTGTTCTCGAGCGACTGGCCCGGGCCGAGCAGGAACAACAGGATGCCCAGCGGCCCGCCGATGAGCACCGCCGCCGACAGGCCGATGGCCAGCATCAAGAAGGTCTGGCCCGTGGCCGTCCACAGCTCGGGAAGGATGGGGGTGATGTTCTCAAACATAGGCCAGCTCCTGCGCGTTGCGCTGTGCGGTCGCCACGCGCGGCGCCACGGGTTCGCGCGCCTCGCGTTCGCGGCGGCGCACCAGTTCGTCGATCTCGCGGCCCAGCGCGGTCTTGCGTTCCTCGCTCGGCGCATCGACGGCGAACTGCTCGATGAGACGGCCCTTTTCGAGAATGGCCACGTTGCGGCACAGCACCTCGACCACCGAGAGCTCGTGCGTGACGATCACGATGGTCACGCCGATCTTCTGGTTGATGTCGCGCAGCGTCTCGAGCAGCGCGCGGGTGGTTTCGGTGTCGAGCGCCGAAGTGGGCTCGTCGCACAGCAGCACCTGCGGGCGCGGCGCCAGCGCGCGGGCGATGGCCACGCGCTGCTTCTGGCCGCCCGAGAGCTGAGCCGGGTAGGTGTCGATCTTTTCGGCCAGGCCGACGAGGTCGAGGCACTCGCGCACCCGCTCGTTGATCTCGGCCTTGGAGTGACGGCCGTGGATCTTCAGCGGGAAGGCCACGTTGTCGAACACCGTGGCGTTCTGCAGCAGGTTGAACTGCTGGAAGATCATGCCGATGTTCTGGCGCGTGTCGCGCAGCTCGCGGCGCGAGAGCGTCGTGAGGTCGCGCCCGCCGACGAACACCCGGCCCGCATCGGGCCGCTCCAGCAGGTTGATGAGGCGCAGCAAGGTCGACTTGCCGGCGCCGCTCTTGCCGATGAGGCCGAACACGTCGCCCTGCTGGATCTCGAGCGAGAGCGATTGCACGGCGTCGAACACCTCGCCGCTGGGCAAGGCAAACGACTTCTGCACCGATTGAAGACGGATGACCGGCGCCGCGTTGCCGCGTGCCGCATCAGGCGAAGGGAAGGTCATGAAAGAAGGCGCGGGCCGCACAGGCGCGACCGCGCAGGTTCGCAAAAAGGTGCCGAGTATGAAAAGAAACAAGCCGAAAGGGAACGAACAAATCGGCTCGTGCTTATATGAAAAATCAGATAAGAAAGACCACATGGAGCGAGTGGACGCCATATCGATATGAGGATTGGTTCGTTCCCGATCCGCGGCGGCAATGCCACATTCGGCGCCTTCATTTCTTCGATTTCGCGCCACCATGCATTCCACTTTCCGCCGCCGCGGCCTCGTGCTCGCCACCCTCGTCACCGCCCTTTTCGCTGGCAACGCCGCCTTTGCGCAGGACAACAAGAACACCGTCAAGGTCGGCATTTCCGTCGGCAGCGCCGAGCAGGTGTTCGAGGTGGTCAAGAAGGTCGCCGCCAAGGACGGCCTGACCGTCCAGGTCGTGGTGTTCAACGACTACCAGCTGCCCAACGCGGCGCTGGCCGCCGGCGACCTGGACGCCAATGCCTTCCAGCACCAGCCCTTCCTGGACAACCAGATCAAGGCGCGCGGCTTCGACCTCGTGCCCGTGGGCCTGACCATCACCGCGCCGCTGGGCTTCTACTCGCGCAAGATCAAGTCGATCGACCAGCTGGCCGACGGCGCCTCGGTCGGCATCCAGAACGACCCGTCGAACGGCAACCGCGCCCTGCTGCTGCTGCAACAGGCCAAGCTCATCACCCTCAAGCCCGAGGCCGTGAAGAACAACAACGCCACGCCGCTGGACGTGGTGACCAACCCCAAGAAGCTCAAGCTGGTGTCGCTGGACGCCGCCCAGCTGCCGCGCTCGCTCGACGACCTGGCCATTTCGGCCATCAACAACGACTACGCCGAGAAGGCCGGCCTGTCCTTCGGCAAGGACGCCGTCATCAAGGAATCGGCCCAGAGCCCCTACGCCAACCTGATCGCCGTGCGCCGCGCCGACAAGGACAAGCCCTGGGCCAAGCGCCTCGTGGCGGCCTACCAGTCGCCGGAGGTGCGCAGCTTCATCGAGACGCAGTTCAAGGGGTCGTTGATTCCGGCGTTCTGATTTCGGTCCCCGCGCCTTCCCCCCGAGAGGGAAGGCGCAATACAGGGGCGCTGCCTGGCGGGTTGGCGGACCGTGAGAAAATGACGGGTTCCCCCGAACACCAACCTCACACAGTCAGGACACCCCATGGACGCAGAACAGATCAACCAAATCGGCGCAATGCTCGCGGACCTGAGCGTCCGTACGGTCGATTTACGGAGGTATCTTTGACTACGATGCCAAAGCTGAACGACTGAGGACAGTCAACGCATCGCTCGAAGACCCGAACGTCTGGAACGACCCCAAGAAGGCCCAGGAACTGGGCAAGGAAAAGAAGTCGCTCGACGACGTGGTCGTCACGCTCGACCGGCTCACCAACGGGCTGTCGGACAACACCGAGCTCTTCGAGATGTCGAAGGAAGACGGCGACCTCGATGGCCTGCAGGCCATTGCCGATGACGCCGCCACGCTCGAAGCCGACATCAAGCAGCTCGAATTCCGCCGGATGTTCAACAACCCGGCCGACCCGCTGAACGCCTTTGTCGACATCCAGGCCGGCGCCGGTGGCACCGAGGCCTGCGACTGGGCCAGCATGCTGCTGCGCCAGTACCTGAAGTACGCCGAGCGCAAGGGCTTCAAGACGCAGATCGAAGACGAAACGCCCGGCGACACCGCCGGCATCAAGGGCGCGACCATCAAGGTCGAGGGCGACTACGCCTTCGGCCTGCTGCGCACCGAGACCGGCGTGCACCGCCTGGTGCGCAAGTCGCCGTTCGACTCGTCGGGCGGGCGCCACACCAGCTTCGCCTCGATCTTCGTGTACCCCGAAATCGACGACTCGATCGAGATCGAGATCAACCCTTCGGACGTGCGCACCGACACCTTCCGCGCCTCGGGCGCCGGCGGCCAGCACATCAACAAGACCGACTCGGCCGTGCGCCTGACGCACATCCCGACCGGCATCGTGGTGCAGTGCCAGGACGGCCGCAGCCAGCACAGCAACCGCGACGTGGCGTGGAAGCGCCTGCGCTCGCGCCTGTACGACCACGAGATGCGCAAGCGCCAGGAAGAACAGCAGAAGCTCGAGGACAGCAAGACCGACGTGGGCTGGGGCCACCAGATCCGCAGCTACGTGCTGGACAACAGCCGCATCAAGGACCTGCGCACCAACGTCGAAGTCTCGGCCACGCAGAAGGTGCTCGACGGCGACCTCGACGTGTTCATCGAAGCCTCGCTCAAGCAAGGCGTCTGACCGATGAGCCTGAACACCGGCAGGGTCGAAGCCCTGATCTTCGACATGGACGGCACCATGATCGACTCCATGCCCTGGCATGCGCGCTCGTGGGTGACCTTCGCGCAGCGCCACGGCGTGCAGCTCGACGTGAGCGAGATCCTCGCGCGCACCACGGGCCGCACCGGCACCGAGAGCATGCGCGAGCTGTTCGAACGCGAGCTCTCCGATGCCGAGTGCCAGGCGATGGTGCACGAGAAGGAAGAGATCTACCGCGAGCTCTTCCACGACAACTTCACCGAGGTGGCGGGCTTCACCGCCTTCGCCAAGGCCGCGGTGGCACGCGGCCTGAAGGTGGCGGTGGGCACGGCCGGCGACCGGCACAACATCGCGTTCGCCATGTCGCGCCTGAAGATGGACCCGCTGCCGCTGGCCATCGTCGGCGGCGACGAAGGCTTTTCGGGCAAGCCCACGCCCGCGATCTTCCTGGAAGCCGCGCGCCGCATCGGCGTGGCGCCCGAGCGCTGCATCGTCTTCGAAGACGCGCCCTTCGGCATCGAAGCCGCCCGCCGCGGCGGCATGCGCGCCGTGGCCGTGTGCAGCACCCATACGGCCGCCGAGCTGGCCGGCCCCCACGTGATCGCCGCCGTTCGCGACTACAACGAACTGGCCCATTCGAATTTTCTGGAGACCCTCGATGCTGCTTCAGCGTGACGCCCAAGGGCAACCCATTGCCATCCGCCGCGAAGACTATGCCGCGCCGGCGTTCTGGATCGACACCGTCGACCTGACCTTCGACCTCGACCCCGCCAAGACCCGCGTGCTCAACCGCATGCAGCTGCGCCGCAACCCCGAGGTGCCGGCCCAGCCGCTGCGCCTGGACGGCGACGAGCTCAACCTGGCGCGCGTGCTCGTGAACGGCCAGGGCGCCTCGTTCCGCATGGAAGGCGACCAGCTCGTCATCGACGGCCTGCCCGACGCGTTCGAGCTCGAACTCTTCACCACCTGCTGCCCCATCAAGAACACCAAGCTGATGGGCCTGTTCGTGAGCGAAGACACCTTCTTCACGCAGTGCGAGGCCGAGGGCTTTCGCCGCATCACCTACTTCCTCGACCGTCCCGATGTGATGGCGATGTACACCGTCACGCTGCGCGCCAGCAAGGCCGCCTACCCGGTGCTGCTGTCGAACGGCAACCTGGTCGACCAGGGCGAACTGCCCGAGGGCCGCCACTTCGCCAAGTGGGTCGACCCCTTCAAAAAGCCCAGCTACCTGTTCGCCCTGGTGGCGGGCAAGCTCGTGGCGCGCGAGCAGCGCATCACCGCGCGCAGCGGCAAGGAGCATCTGCTGCAGGTGTACGTGCGCGCCGGCGACCTCGACAAGACCGAGCACGCCATGAACTCGCTGGTCAACTCCGTGCTGTGGGACGAAGCCCGCTTCGGCCTGCCGCTGGACCTCGACCGCTTCATGATCGTGGCCACCAGCGACTTCAACATGGGCGCCATGGAGAACAAGGGCCTGAACATCTTCAACACGAAGTACGTTCTGGCCAACCAGGCCACCGCCACCGACGCCGACTACAGCAACATCGAAAGCGTGGTCGGCCACGAGTACTTCCACAACTGGAGCGGCGACCGCGTGACCTGCCGCGACTGGTTCCAGCTGTCGCTGAAAGAAGGCCTCACCGTCTTCCGCGACCAGGAGTTCAGCCAGGACCTGTGCGCCGACGCCTCGGCCCGCGCCGTCAAGCGCATCGAAGACGTGCGCGTGCTGCGCACCGCCCAGTTCGCCGAAGACGCCGGCCCCATGGCCCACCCGGTGCGGCCCGACAGCTACATCGAGATCAGCAACTTCTATACCGTCACCATCTACGAAAAGGGTGCCGAGGTCGTTCGCATGATGCAGACGCTGGTCGGCCGCAAGGGCTTCGAAAAGGGCATCACCCTGTACTTCGAGCGCCACGACGGCCAGGCCGTGACCTGCGACGACTTCGCCCAGGCCATTGCCGACGCCAACCCCGACTCCGAACTGGCCCGCCTGCTGCCCCAGTTCAAGCGCTGGTACAGCCAGGCCGGCACCCCCCGCCTGGCCGCGCACGGCGTGTACGACGCGCAGAACCGCAGCTACACCCTGAGCGTGGTGCAAAGCTGCCCGCCCACGCCGGGCCAGCAGACCAAGGAACCCTTCGTCATTCCGCTGAACATCGGCCTGCTCGACGCCGCCACCGGCCGCGAACTGCCCATGCAGCTCGAGGGCGAAAGCGACGTGGCACGCGGCACCCGCACCATCGTGCTGTCGCGCGCCGGCGAGCAGATCACCTTCGTGGGCCTGGACGCCGAGCCCGTGCCGTCGATCTTGCGCGGCTTCAGCGCGCCGGTGATCCTCGACTTTGCGTACACCGACGCCCAGCTGCTCACCCTGCTGGCCAACGACCCCGATCCGTTCAACCGCTGGGAAGCCGGCCAGCGCCTGGGCCTGCGCGCCGCGCTGCAAGCCATTGCCGCGCACGCCACCGACACCACGCCGGTGCTCAACGACGCCTACCTCGACGCCATGCGCGGCGTGCTGCGCCACCCGCAGCTCGACGCCGCCTTCAAGGAACTGGTGCTCACGCTGCCGTCGGAAACCTACATTGCCGAGCAGCTCGACGTGGTCGATCCGCAGCGCGTGCACCTCGTGCGCGAAGCCATGCGCGCCCAGCTCGCCACCGCCCTCTTCGCCGACTGGGAACAGGCCTACGAAGACAACAAGGACACCGGCGCCTACACGCCCGACCCGACCTCGTCGGGCCGCCGCGCGCTGGCCGGCATGGCGCTCAACTTCCTGTGCCTGGCGGCGCGCGCCTCGGGCGACACCGTGTGGCCCGGCAAGACCCTGCAGCGCTTCAAGGACGCGGGCAACATGACCGACCGCTTCAACGCGCTCAACGCCCTCGTGTCGTCGGGCCACACCCTGGCGGCGCAGGCGCTCGCGCGCTTCCACGCCATGTTCAAGGACGAGGCGCTGGTCATCGACAAGTGGTTCTCGCTGCAGGCCGGCGCCAGCGACCGCGGCGGCGACATCCTGCCGCTGGTCAAGCAGCTCATGAAGCACCCCGACTTCTCGCTGAAGAACCCCAACCGCGCACGCAGCGTGATCTTCAGCTACTGCAGCGGCAACCCCGGCGCCTTCCACCGCGCCGACGCGGCCGGCTACGTGTTCTGGAGCGAGCGCGTGATCGAGCTCGACGCCATCAACCCCCAGGTGGCCGCACGCCTGGCGCGCGCACTCGACCGCTGGAGCAAGCTGGCCGAGCCGTACCGTAGCGCCGCACGCGAAGCCATTGCCCGCGTGGCCGCCAAGCCCGACCTCAGCAAGGACACCCACGAAGTCGTGACGCGCGCCCTCGCCGGAAACTGAACCCACTGAACCCCACAAGATCCATGGCTCAACAAAAAATCTCCTTCACCCGCTACCTCGTCGAGCAGCAACGCGCCGACGGCCTCATTCCCGGCCAGCTGCGCCTGTTGCTCGAAGTGGTCGCCCGCGCCTGCAAGAGCATCAGCCAGGCCGTCAACAAGGGCGCGCTGGGTGGCGTGCTCGGCACCGCCGAGAGCGAGAACGTGCAGGGCGAAATCCAGAAGAAGCTGGACATCATCGCCAACGAAGTGCTCATTGAAGCCAACGAATGGGGCGGCCACCTCGCGGCCATGGCCAGCGAAGAGATGGAAACCATCCACGTGGTGCCCAACCGCTACCCGCAGGGCGAATACCTGCTCATGTTCGACCCGCTCGACGGCAGCAGCAACATCGACGTCAACGTGAGCATCGGCACCATCTTCAGCGTGCTGAAGAAGCCCGACGACACCCCCGGCGTGCAGGAAGCCGACTTTCTGCAGCCCGGCACCCAGCAAGTGGCTGCCGGCTACTGCATCTACGGCCCGCAGACCACCCTGGTGCTCACCGTGGGCAACGGCGTGGCCATGTTCACGCTCGACCGCGAGCAAGGCAGCTTCGTGCTCACGCAGGAAGACATCCAGATTCCGGCCGATACGAAAGAATTTGCCATCAACATGAGCAACATGCGCCACTGGGACGAGCCCGTGAAGCGCTACATCGACGAATGCCTGGCCGGCAAGGAAGGCCCGCGCGGCAAGGACTTCAACATGCGCTGGATTGCCAGCATGGTGGCCGACGTGCACCGCATCCTGATGCGCGGCGGCGTGTTCATGTACCCGTGGGACAAGCGCGAGCCCGAAAAGGCCGGCAAGCTGCGCCTGATGTACGAGGCCAACCCCATGAGCTGGCTCGTCGAGCAGGCCGGCGGCGCAGCCACCAACGGCAAGCAGCGCATCCTCGACCTGAAGCCCACCAAACTGCACGAACGCGTGAGCGTGATGTTGGGTTCGCGTCACGAAGTCGAGCGTTTGACGCAGTACCACGCCGAGAAGCCTTGATTTCTTGGCTATAATCTGAGGCTTCGCCGGTGTAGCTCAGTCGGTAGAGCAGCTCATTCGTAATGAGAAGGTCGGGTGTTCGATTCATCTCTCCGGCACCAAATAAAAAGCCCGCTATTCAAAAGATAGCGGGCTTTTTCCGTTTCGCTCCCAGCGCCCATGGTGATGCCCCACGCCGACGCCAAGCGCTTGTCTCGCCAACTGCGGGGCCCACGCATCGCGACTGAAGCCAGGCTGACACCGAGTTCATCCCGATGGCTAGTTACGGCAGCGCTCTGATATGCATCGACCGGGGGTGATGAAGCAGATCGCAGGGTACTTGGACCTGAATATCGCTGCCGCCAAAGCGGCGAGACAAGACATTCTTTGCAAGCCTCTAGCCGAGCCAGATAACAACCACGATTTCATCCCTAAGCACGCGGTGTCCTTTGACGACTAGTCTTGCGTGATGTCAGTGAGGCGGACTCCGGAAGAGACAACGACGTACTCGCGATCGTTGAGTTTCTCTACCATCCCACCAGGATTTACTGTGTACTGAGCGTCGCCGCTCACGATGGCTACGCGACCAGGAAATGGCGACGATTGAGGCTTGCTCCACTCCGTTACTTCCACGAACGAGCCGTCAGGCGCTTGAAGTTGAAGGGTCCCTTGAATTTTCCAGTCGCGCATGAAAGTCTCCGAGATGGTGGGGGCGCTCGGCATAGTACAACTCCGATCCATCACGGCCCAGACATCCGAAACGAGCCGTCCATTAACTTGGTTTATTCATCTCGGGTTTCCCCCAATTGGGCTTATTCGACAGCTCCTCAGCTATTGGGCGCCGATGTTGGCGTGATGAGGAATCCAATGGCAGACTTTAAAAGTGGCGATGTCGTCCAGTTGAAAAGTGGCGGACCAGTGCTTACCGTCGTAGAGCCGATTACAAAGAATGGCAAGGTGCGGTGCTACTACTTCAGCGCCGATGCGCTGAAGGATGTGTACTTGGAGCCCGAGACTCTGCGGGTATTGCCCACTTAGTTCGGCTCACTCTGAACACGTGACCATTGCTACTCCCAAGCCCACAAGCCCGCGGCCCTACACCCGACTCAAACGCCCATTCTGAAGGTCAAGGCAAACCTGGGGAAGCGGAGGCACGGCCGGTCGGGTGTGGCGAAGGGCGACCGGGAGGGGCTAGCCTACCTTTACTGCAGCCACGAAGAGTCCACCTGCTACTTTCGCGCGCGGTTGTCGTCCCCTGCTGCGCTCACGTAGACGCCGGCGCGTCCGCTGCGTTGATCCGTCTCAGCAGTTGCTGCGCAAGCTCTGCGACTTCGCCAGCCAGGTCTGAGGCGATCCACATCACGTGGTCTCGGTGCACAGCACCGATCGCATCGAACCATTCACTGCAGTCTCCGTAGCAACAGCTCAGCAGCGATTGCAGCTGGGACGACTTCTTCTCGAGAAGGTCGGCCGCGTCGGGGTTGGTTGCCCTGAGGGAATCGGGCGTGGTCTGCCCGGCGATAATTTGATCAGCCATTTGGTGTGCGCTCTTTCTGGGCTGCTGCCGGTTTCGTGGACACCGACCTAAGCTTTTTGAGCTTTCTCGAACTGTATCGGACTGACGTAGCCGA